>CAIKVR010000436.1 GCA_903830915.1 uncultured Bacteroidales bacterium | reverse complement strand
TTTTCCTGTTGGAGTGAGCTTAACTTCAATGGGGTAAATATTGCTCCATCGTTATACACTTCGGATATATAACCCACTTGAGATTCCATGTTCACCAACGAGCCAACTTGGAGATGCGGTTCTCGTATTCCGCTGTATGGACGAGGCTCCATTGAAACCTCTGGCTCCATCGGTGTTGAAATTGGAATTTGTGTCGGAACTTTTGCTAAAGTTGGATTAGCATCTGCTTTAACTTCCGCTGTCTCAAAGGGTAAATCGAAAAGTGAAGGCTGCCGGGTTTGAATTCGTTTCGGACCATTGCGTTTGGGTTTGACAATTATCTGCGAACGTTCTTCGACGTTCATACCGAAAAGGTCATAGAGCGTCAGAATCGGTGCTTCTGCCCGTGCTTCGATTTTTGGCTGATGAATAATCGAATTGGCATCGATTGAGATTGGGTTTAGTTGTGTATTTGATTGAGACTGTTGAACTGGTGATTGATGCAATAGTGTAGGTGATTGAAGTTGGTGAGTAGGTGATTGAAGTTGGTATTGTTCGTACAACTCCAGATTTAGCCGGTTAGAAAGATCATCGGTAAGCATAACCCCAAGATCATGTGCCATGCCTTTTACGCCTCCTTCGTGCAAGAACACCATAGCCGGTTTTCCGTATTGGTCGGTATCGAGGCTGCCTTTGGTGTGAACTACTCGTTGGGTGTTCTTGAAATAGCTGTTGGTTACAACACCACTGCTAAGCAAGGAACTCTTTACAAACAGTTTTTCATCTTCAGTCAATTCTGTTTTAGCTGAGTTTTTTTGTAAGACAATTAAATCGCTTCCGACCTCAGTATTGGCACTGTCAACAAACAGGTTATTGGGCAATCGTACTGCCGAAACAAAATTGGTATTATCCATCAACCATTGGCGGATCACTTCGTTTTGAGGTGAATTCATTACGCCCTGCGATGTGATAAAGGCCAGAATACCTCCTTCACGCAAAGTCTCAACTCCTTTGATAAAAAAGTAGTTATGGATGGCTCGGGTAGATTGTTGTTTTGCCTTGTCTTTACTTCTGGAGAAACCGAAATCAAAAGCGGAAACGTCCCCGAACGGGATATTAGAAGAGACCACATCAAAATAATTATTGTAGCGAGATTCTATTTCTTCAAAGCCATTGATAGTAACCGTGTTGTTGGGATATAACTGCGAAAGGAGTTTTCCTGTCAGCATGTCTTTCTCAAAACTCATAATGGAGCTATTTTCCGGTGCTGATTGTTGGAAAGCGGAAATAAACTCTCCCATACCTGCTGATGGATCAAGAAAACGGGATGGAGTTATCCCACCTTTTTGCAAAGTATCTGCAATCGTGGTGACAATTTCCGAAGGAGTATAGAAGGATGTCAGAATAGAATTCTTCAAACTTCCCCAATATCGTTTGTACTGTTCTTCCGTGTTACAATTCTCACGAATAAGAACCTGAAGCTCTGCCACCAATGGAAAAAGTTCTAGTTCCGATTTTGGCCAATAGGCATAATCAGACAAGGTTTGGGCTGGATTGAGAATACATTTCAATCCGCCAAACCCCGAATAACTCTGAATAGTTGCTCTCTCTTCCACAGTAGGCTGGCGATGCTCTTTTTCAAGTGCAAACGCCAGCCGTATCGCTTCTATATTGGCAGCGAGATGTGCCTTTTTATTGAAGCTCATGTTCTTCCATCCAAATGACGATAGTTCCTGTCAGTTCAGTATACAGCTCATTGAATTCCGGCTCATAAGCAAAATCATCCGAAAGGGGATATTTTGCAAAAACACTTTCACAAAAGGCAAGTAGTTTTTGAGCCAGATGATTGGCAGAACCTTGCGGCACTTCCTGATAAAACTCATTCCACAACACATTGACAAGAGTATCGTGCTTTGAAAAGTAAAGGCCTTTATAAAGCACTTCACTTGCCAATGCTTCGGCGTGATTGTGGGATTGCCCAGCCTTTATGCTTTGTGAATAAGTTTGGACAGCCAGGTCGCCACGGCTTGCAATAAATTCGGAATCATTTGCCAGTTCGGGATGGCTGTCCTGTAGGAAAGACTGGAGGCTGAGTCGGTAATAGGACAACTCAACCGGTTCGATATTTTTGTTCATGTTTAATGTTTTTTGTTTTGACTCTTATAAATAATCATTTTCTGAATACAATTAGACATTTGCTATCTATGTAATTTGGGTTTAACAGTTTTCTTATCATCCACTTTTTTATCTTGACCTTCTGTTGGTTTCGTCTGACCTTTTTTCAATGGTGCATCTATTTTATTGGAGGCTTCATTGGTTTTACCATCCGTGTTTACTGCTACCTGCGTTTTACTCGTTTCATCAGGACTTACTTCTTTTGCATTGGATTTGTCAGGATCCCATCGATATAAATTCAGTTTGCCTTCTTCCGTATTTACTTTCACATACGCACTATATTCCTGACCTTCGCGGTCTTTCATGCCGGTTACATGAATGGTTCCACCTTCTTTGAGTTTGCTTTGGTCGGCTTCAGGCAAATCTATCCCACCCAATTTAGAGGGAATGGCAAATTCGGAATTCGTTTGATTTTGGCTTTGAGTTTGGTTGTTGTCGAAACTAAATTCAATTCCCCGTTTATCTGCGTTGATTTGAACTGTAGCATTAAAGGGCTTTCCACTTTTGGATAACATATCTTCCAAATAAATAGCCTTACCATCTTTCAAACTCTGCAACTGCTTATCATCAAGAGACACACCTTTTATTTCATTCGGAATACGAATTTTGTCAGCTCTGACAGCCACCAATTCATTGGTCAGTTTATCAATTGAAATATAGGAAGGAGTTGGCTGTTGTCCGGGAAATTCAATGGCAAGGATTCGTCCGGCATTTCCATTGTTGAGAAGGTTCTTTTTGTCAGCATCTGAAAAATGAATACCAAAGAACGGTCTATCCAATTCGGGTGACCGGCGTACAGCATGAATAGCTACTGTCAATTTCCCCTCGACTTCCCGAAAAGACAAGCGTGCATCGGTTCGAAGCGTCATTTCGTCAAACTTAGGTGTGATGGGGATTAGTACGGGTGATTTTCCCCAGTTCAGCATCGCATCGAGACTACCTGTCTTTTCCAGCGTTTCGCGTGTGACGCCCAATTTTTCCAACTGTTTCCAATCAATACGACTTTCATCAATAGGTTGATAGCTCTGCTTGTTCGAAATTTCAACAGATGAAACGCGATGTTTATCGAGCGTTTCCTTGTTCAAGGGATTTTCCGGCTGTTTCAGCATTTCCTGCAAGAGAGCAGACATGCTTTCGACCAGCTTGGCCGGTACTTTGAAGAATTGGAAGTGTGTGGGATCTTTGTACTGATTACGAAAATTGGAAAAGAAATTATCCAATACATTCCCTTGCTTGTCAAGCTTTAAAAATAATGGTTCATTTTCAGATTTCGGACTGACAGACTTCATCTTTCCATCTTTACCTATTTCTGATACAACATCCAATCCGTTGCCTTTTTTGTCTGTGACCAACAGCACATCCTGGTCGTTTACATTCTCATTCATAACTTTACTTTTTTATGGTGAATACTTTATTCGCCGGTAAAGTTATGTTTGTAAATCAACCTATTATCATATTAGGAGTGTGCTGTCATCGTTTGGCAGGGGGTGGCGTTAAGTGGCAGGTGAAAGGAACTTTAATATGGCATTTAAATATATTGAAAGCAAAAAAGCTCTTATGTTTTTAGAAAGCTATTCTATATTTAAAAGAAAAAGCAATTATTTATTGAATTTTTGCAAGGATGTTTTTCTGAACTCTTTCAAAAATTTCTCTAATTTCATAAATCTTTTTCGAGTACAATTACTTGCAGCTTTGTAACTTTTTTCAATTTGCAAGTTACAATAAAGGATAAAGTTTATTAAATTGAACAAAAATTTAAAATCTATCACGAATGAGATAATAAAATTTTACCAATTATGACTAAATTGTGTCTTAACCTACAACTTAAATATATGTTAGAATAATGAAAATACCTACAAAAACTTGATTTTGTATGGTTTGTCTTTTTAATGTCGCTTTTTAGCTTTACGTTTTAGCGTAAGGGTAGAAAAGAGAACCTTCTCACTTTTATTCCTACTTGTTAGTAAGTCATCTTTGTTTATAAATTGCCTGTTTCAATTTAGTCTCAGATTTTCAGACTTAATTTCTGAATTAAATAACCTTTAATTGGGACTGTAATTATTTCATTTTCAACAATACGCATTATGTTTTTTGCAAGCCGAAATGTTTATCAATACTTTTTTTATGTAAAAGAAATTAGAAAGCTTTGGTGGGTGAAATTCCATTCAAGAAGCAAAGTCCAATGATATTAATATTTAATATGCCTTTGCCGGAATTTGTAGATTAGACTTAAATGAGATATTGGTCTGAATAATAACGGTAAAGCAATAGGGATTTATATCTTGATGGCTTTGCTTTTTGAAACGGTTATTAACTTTAGTCTATATTCTGCTAATATGTAGAAAAAGTATCATAATCAGATAAAAAAGCATTTAATTTATTGGTAGTAAGATTCTATTTTTGCATACTATTACATCGGTTTCAGAATAAAGCATTAGGTGACACCATTTACAGGGTCGGATGCGATTTAATGCGCAAACTAAGTTCCGAAGACAGATTGGTGGGTGCTATTAATTTGGCAAATGAATATAATTCGCCTTTTGATAAAATAATGGATGCACTTATTGCCGGAAGCAAATTTAGAGCAACCGACGAGAGTGGCAATATGTTGCCAAGTGATCTTCAATTTGTGGAAATATATAACCAAGGCATTGTAAATGTGTTTACAAATGTTTGCAGATTTGAAAATACTTAGAAACTAACACTTATGAAAGTCTAATTTTAATACAATTATGAACACACAATTAAAATATTTAATTTTTTCGTTCCTTGTTTGTTTTGAAAGCTTAATGGCTACTTCACAAATAAAAATCAGTATAAACACCGACTCAGTAGTCAATAAAATGGCTGCAGGATTTGGTATGAATACTTTTGCCATTATGGATTCGGTGGTGGTGCTGAACGAGTGCAACGGTGGTTATCGCAGTTGGGGTGGAAGCTCATGGGGTGCAACTCCTGAGGCAAACGATGAAAATGCGTGGGAAAAAATCGAGTCGTACATGGACTGGTTGGGCATGGATTATACCCGTTTGAGTGTGGAACACCGCGTTTTTGAACCCGAAAAAGGACAGTTTTCTTTCGATAACAGGGAGATGAAGGTATTGTACCGTTACCTCGACTATTTCGAGAAGAATGGCGTAACTGTTCAATTGCAGGAAATGTACCCCAATGCAAAATGGCTAGCTCATAAAGAATTGCAAAGCGATGCTTTGGGAATCATCAAAAGTGGACCTGCCGATATTGATGCATGGTCGGATGGCATTATTGCTTTGCTAAAACATTTATTGTACGTAAAAAAATATACCTGCATCAGTTATTTGGGGATTGCCAACGAACCGCATCATGGCTGGTCGTGGTGGAAAAATGCAGATGGACGCACTTCGCAATCAATTATTCCTGCACTCACTTTATTGCGAAGTAAAATACAAATGGAAAAAATTCAGATTGCCATGACAGGTCCCGAAGAAATGTTTTATTTCTGGGAATCGCAAAATACTCAAAAAAATTATACACTCTTAGTGGATGCCTTTACTTATCACGAGTACATGACCATAAACGACTGGTGGGATAATCGCGAAAGTAAAGATTGGAATCCAACCTTGAAACTGTTTTCCGAACCAGTAAAAGCTGCAGTAAAAATTGCTCATGACAATAACAAGCCCTTTTTCTTTTCAGAACACGGCACCATGCAGTTTGGACTTAAACGTGACGATCGTGGCCCATCAATGTACGCCGCAATGCTGAAGGATGTTGAATTTGCAGTACGATTTAGCAACTTGGGTGTGGATGGTTTTAGTCGTTGGAGTTTACTAAACCGCAATAATTTGGATGGTCAATGGGGCTTTATCGAGACTTACGACCGTAAGAATTTTAAAATGTTGAACCCTGAAAAATACCAACCCAAGGAAAACACCTATTATGGTTACGGAATGCTTAACCGTTATATTTACCGAAAATCGTATGTAGTGAAAACTGACATTTCAAACTATTCGCCCGAAGATTCAATTCCTGCGTTACATGTGGCGTCGTTTATTAGTCCGAACAAAACTCAAGCAACCATATTGGTGGTAAACGACAAGCAAGAAACACTTAATGCTAATTTTGTGATAAAAGGAAAAAACAATTACAAAAAATGGTACACTTATCGGTTTGATTACTGTCAGCGCAACAAAAATACTGTAAAAATGAATCCATTAAAAGAAACAAGTGGTTTGAAAATAAAGGATAAAATACCCGGAATGAGCATTACTGTGTTTTCTACAAAAAAATTGATGAATGTGGATAAGGGTTTGGTGAATGAATAGGGAAACTGTTTATTATACTAAATTCTTTTATCAAATTATGTTTTCGAATTTATAAAAGTTCAAATTAATATATATCAAATGAAAAAGCTCATTTTCACCTTTTTTTTTCTAATCGGAACCTTGGTTCTGGTATATGCACAATATAAAGTAGACAGTATGTGTGGCGCAAAAGTAAACCTTGATAACTCAGGTAAACTATTAGCACGCTATATGCCTCAAAAACCAGGGGCAGCGTATGAAAAAGTAGTACAACAAGCAGTTAATTTTTGGAAAAATTGTCCGTTGAGTCCTACAAACCATCTTCCTTTGTATTTGACACACTGTTCAATGTATCGGGATGGAAAAGGCGGCTTTTTTGGTTCTGATTGGCCACATAATCCAATTGTAGTAAATGGCGGCATAGTACAAAGTTTGGCTATAGATTGGCGGAATTTTACAGGTGATGAATCTATGATTTCAATAGCCTGTCTGGCGCTCGATCATCAACTTAAGTACGGCACCACTCCTTCAAATTGGGAATGGGCATCTGTACCTTATGCAAGTTCGGAAGCTGGTGAAATTATTTACGACGGAGCATCTAAATTTGATACCGCCAGAACAGAAGAAAATATTGGTCGAGGCGATGGCTCTTATGCGTTGGAAGTAGATAAAATTGGAGAAATGGGAATTCATTATTTAAAATTTTATCAAATTACAAGCGAAAAGAAATATCTCGAAGCAGCTATTCAGTGTGCCGATGCTTTAGCAAAACGTGTGCGTAAGGGTAAAAGTGATAATAAAGGACTATATTGGCCAACATTAAAAATTACATCTCCGTGGCCTTTTCGAGTGAAAGCTGAAAAGGGTGAAGTTACCTAAGACTACACCTCTCATGTGGTTGAAAACTTACGTTTAATTGATGAATTAATTCGCATTGGTAGTCGCGAAAAACTACCGGCAGACAAAGTTGCAGCTTATCAAAAAGCATCTGAAATCGTTTGGTATTGGTTATTTACTTCGGAAGGTCCTGTGAAAACATCCATCTGGAAAGGTTATTTCGAAGACATTCGTATCGATCCAATAAATTTGAATAGAGTAAATAATTCGCCCATGGAAATGGCGCGTTACATAATAAAGAATCCTAATCGAGATCCTAATATTGCTACTACAGTACCTGGTTTAATTTGGTGGGTAAAAAATACCTTTAGTGAGCCGGGTATGAATGCAATTAACGAACAAACTGGCTGTTATTTGCCTATGGGAAGCCATACCGCTCGTTATGCGTCCATTTGTGCTCTTTGGTACGAACGTACAGGCGATGCATGGTTCAAAGAAGAAGCATATCGTTACTTTAATCATGCAACTTATATGAGTGAACCTGATGGTGTTGTGCAAACCGGTCATAATTGGGGCACTGAAATTTGGTTCTCCGATGGTTATACCGATTATATTCGTCACTTTATGGAGGGGATGGCTGCAATACCAGAATGGGTGCCTGCTGGAAATCATTTACTAAAATCTAGTTCGGTTGTCCAAAAAATAAAATACGAAAAAAATAAAATAAGTTTTTCAACTTATGATAATCAATCGGAAGTGGTATTACGTGTAACATCCAAACCCAAATCGGTTACTGTTTCGGGTGCAAAATTAAAATCTTTAACCAAACTGAATGCTGAAGGTTATTTGTGGAAAAAACTTGATGAAGGGGGAGCCCTAAAAATAATATACACAAACGGGAATAATGTTGTTGTTGTTCTGTTTTAAGTCAAAAATACGACAAAAATAATGTGGTGTTTTGAACGCTATGTCGCAGTTAAACAATATCATAACCAAAAACATTCTTTGCGACTTATCGTTTGTAAAATTTTGTCACATCTATTTTGACATTATAAATTATTTATGCTTCTAGCAGCAAGAAAAAATAAACTTGAAATAAAACAACAATATACCATGCATACCATGCGACTGAATTTAAGAATAATCACTATTGTAGTACTGACATTTTTTGTATTTATAGATTTTTGTAACGCTCAGCTTACTCAGAACTTTAGCAATACAAGAAAACCAGACATTTTTACAAGGGAATATGTTACTCCTTTGAAAATTGTATGGCAATCGAACACTTCTGGACAATTCATAATAAATTCGCAAAAACTATTGGAAGCCGGCAATGGTCAACCCGATTTATTAAGTGATAATTTATGTGTCATAAAAGGAGGGGATAAGGTAAATAGTGCCATTCTTTTTGATTTTGGTAAAGAAATGCATGGAGGTATTCAGTTAGTAACGGGGATGTGTGCCGGGAACTCGCCTATAAAAGTGAAAATTACTTTGGGAGAATCAGTGAGTGAAGCGATGAGCAAAGTAGAGGGATCATCTGCTACGAACGATCATGCTATTCGAGAATATGAATTTTCTGTGCCTTCGTTGGGGTCAATAGAAATTGGAAATAGTGGATTCCGGTTTGTGAAAATCGAACTACTCGACCAAAAAAGAGAACTTAAACTGAAAGAAATTAGAGCAATAGCCGTTCAACGAGATATCCCATGGTTAGGTTCATTTAAGTCGAACGATGATCGATTGAACCAGATTTGGCAAACAGGTGCCTATACGGTTTATTTGAATATGCAAAATTTTCTTTGGGATGGTATTAAACGGGATCGATTGGTATGGATAGGTGATATGCATCCAGAAGTAATGACCATCCTTTCGGTGTTTGGATACAATGAAGTGGTGCCAAAAAGTCTCGACCTGACACGCAATATTACAAAACTGCCCGACTATATGAATGGGATAAGTTCGTATTCTATGTGGTGGATATTGATACAATATCAATGGTATCTGAACAATGGAGATGTGAAATACTTGGAAAAAAACATGGATTACATGTATGCTACACTCGATTTGCTAGAGAAAAAAATCGATGCAGATGGGAAAGAAAACTTAGATGGATGGCGTTTCCTTGATTGGCCAACCAGTCCGGATTCACAAGCTATTCATGCAGGATTACAATCGATGATGATAATGACTTTTGATGCCGGTGTAAAAATAGCAACCCTATTTAATCAAAAGGAGAAAGAAATACAATATACTAGCACTAAACAGTTACTTAAAAAACATATTCCAGACCCGAATCAGAGCAAATCGGCTGCTGCATTATTGGCCTTATCGCAATTGGAAGATGCAAAAAAAGTAAATCAGGATTACTTGTCAGTTAAACCGACGGAGGGGATTTCAACTTTTTACGGATATTACGTACTTCAAGCACGGGCAATGTCAGGTGATTATGCCGGAGCCATAGATTTAATTCGAAACTATTGGGGTGGCATGATTGATTTAGGAGCCACCACTTTTTGGGAAGATTTTGATCTAAAATGGATGGAAAATGCAGGCAGAATTGATGAGATAACACCCGTTGGGAAAGTAGATGTACACGCTCAATATGGAGCTTATTGTTACAAAGGTTTGCGCAATAGCTTCTGCCATGGTTGGTCGTCAGGGCCAACAGCTTGGCTATCGCAACATGTATTGGGAGTTACGGTACTTGAAGCTGGTTGCCGGAAAATTAGAATCGAACCTCATTTGGGCGATTTAAAATGGGTAGAAGGCACGTATCCAACTCCACTAGGCGTTATATACCTAAAACATGAAAAACGGAATGATGGTAGCATAAAGTCAACCATTACTTTGCCCAAAGGGATTAAAGTTATTCGTTAGATATTACGGCGTATCATTTATAAGCAATCGTGCAGAATTAATTTTTGAGTTAGTGACGACAGCACGCTACATTGAACTAGAAATAAAAAAATCCCAATATGAAATGGGCTACAGCGGCAGGAGATGTTCCTCCTCCAATGAATTTTTGATAGAAAACTGATCGTGTATTGGATTTTGGAAGCGTACTTTGGTTAAATGATGATTTGTAAATAACTGATTTCGGCTTCTTAGGAATACATAAGCAACATAAATGCATATAAATATCTTTTTATAAAATGAAAAAACTTCTTTTTGCCCTTTTATTTCTGACTGGTACCAGCTTCTCCATAATGGCTCATAATGCCGACAAATCAACAGTTTGTCCGTCCACTCTTTTCGGAACTTGGCGGTTGGATATGGTTCAACCTGGGAACGTTACCCTCACATCCTATTTTATTATTCGTCCGAATAATAAATTGTTTGAGGGTACAATTGTTATTAACGGTGCAGTTGATCTATCGTTTTCCAAGCCCCGAATGGAGGCAGACGAAGCCGTTTTTAGCACTGATTGGAATCGCGATTATCGCCTTAAAATGACTGGAGATAAATTAAAGGTAGTCATTGCGCATACCAATAAACCTTGGGAAGAGGGTGTAGCTTACCAAGTGCCGGAGTCTGAAACAAAACCTCCAACATTTATTCCTCTTCCGGCATTAACCACAGTACCTTCCAATGGACTTGCCCAAACGCCACCTATGGGGTGGAATAGTTGGAACCATTTTGGGGCTAATGTAACTGATTCGATAGTGCGGGCTGCTGCCGATCAACTGGTGAATAGCGGGTTGGCCGCATTGGGCTATGTGTATATTAATATCGATGATTGCTGGGAAGGCTCTCGCGACCTGAAGGGAAATATAGTTCCGAATGATAAATTTCCGAACATGAAAAAATTAGCCGATTATGTTCATGCAAAAGGTCTAAAATTAGGCATCTATTCTTCACCCGGTCCACTTACCTGCGGTGGTTATGTAGGAAGTTACGGTTATGAAGAGCAGGATGCAAAGACATACGCTTCATGGGGCATCGATTACCTTAAATACGACTGGTGCAGTGCTGCCAGGGTTTATACCAATGAGCAGTTGCAAGCCGCTTTTCAGAAAATGGGAACTGCCCTGGTAAATAGCGGACGTCCCATTGTTTACAGCCTTTGTGAATATGGGATGGGCGATGTTTGGAAATGGGGCACTCAAGTTGGGGGTAACCTGTGGCGTACAACCGGCGATATTCAGGACAACTGGAAATCAATGTCGGAGATTGGATTCAGCCAAAGCTCGCTAGCTCCCTATGCCGGACCGGGACATTGGAACGACCCCGACATGCTGGAAGTTGGCAATGGAGGCATGAGCTCCATCGAATATCGTACCCATTTCAGTCTTTGGTGCTTGCTTGCTGCGCCGCTCATGGCAGGAAATGACCTGAGTACCATGTCAGCTGAGACCTTATCGATTTTAGGCAATAAAGAAGTTATAGTCATCGATCAGGATGCCTTGGGAAAACAGGCTACACAAATTCTAAAACAAGGGAATGTTCAAATATGGGCACGTGACCTCAAAGATGGTTCAAAGGCGGTAGGATTGTTTAATACGGGATTAAGTCCAGTGACGGTCACCTTGAATTTTTCGGATATACAGCTAAAAGGCAAGCAGCAGCTACGGGATTTATGGCTTCATAAAGATGTAGGTAGTTATAAATCGAAATTTAGTGCAAAAGTTGAACCGCATGGCGTTATTCTACTAAAGGTAAAACCTTGTAGATGATTGATTCACTATGGAAAATTTTCTTTGAGTTGGGAATAATTAAATCATAATAATACAAACAATCGCATGAAAAAACATTTTTTTACCTACTTCTTACTCGTCCCATTTTTCGTTTTTAGCACTTCTGTATTTTCTCAACATCAAGGTTACACTGTTGCTGAAAAAATAGACAAATCATACGGTAAATTCATGAAAATTACGAGTAATTGTATGAATCGTGAATTTCCCATGTTGGTTTTTACACCGGCAAATTACGAAAAAGACCAAAAAAACTATCCGGTGGTTTACATGCTGTATGGTACTAATGACATGCCTTTCACCGAAGAGGGTTTGCGACAAATGAATAATCCATCCACACGTTTGCAGGAAATGGCTGACATTTTCCGTGTAATAATCGTTATTCCGCTTGTTGGTAATACCTATTTTATGGATTCACCTGTTTTAAAAGAAAGCAAAATAGCTACTTTCATTAGTCAGGAACTAACAGCATTTGTAGACAATAACTACCGAACAGAAACCAACCGGAACGGACGCATTCTTTGCGGTTTCAGTATGGGTGGCTATGGTGCTGTGAGTTTACTTTGTCGTTATCCCGATACTTTCTCTGTGGCGATAGAACGAGCAGGCGTGTTGAATTTAGGAACTACAATAGAAGATTTGTCGTGGGACGATACGGGTGATAATGCCACCAAATTGTTGGGAGATTATTTTACAAATAAGATGAATTATCATCTCAACAGTTGCTTCAATCTGGTAAACCATATTCGCGACCGAAAGGACATTGCTTTTGTAATAGAAGTTGGCAAGGAAGATTTTTTATATAAAACAAATTTTGCTTTTCATCAGCGACTCAATGAGTTGAAAATTCCGCATATTTACAACGAAACCGAAGGTGGTCATGTGTGGAATGAAAATACAATACGCAGCTTACTCTGTAATTTACAGTATTTTAATAATACGCAATATAGATAATAAAAATCATGAACAGTAAACTTAATTTTTTAGCAATTCTTTTTGGATGTAGTGCTTGTTTTTTAGCTAATGCTCAAATTACTACAAATGAATTTCAAATGGCGTCTTTTCCTCTTTCGGATTCAATTCAGGTCGCCAAAAAACCAGCGGGTCCGGAATGGATGAATACGGCCAGCTTCTACGAAATTTATCCACAAACTTTTAAGGATAGCAATGGCGATGGGATAGGTGATTTGAAGGGAATTATCAGTCAGCTGGATTATGTGAAAAGTTTGGGGGTGGATGCCATTTGGCTCAATCCGTTTTATGTTTCACCGTTTCGCGATGCAGGCTACGATGTGTCGGATTTTTACCACGTGGCACCGCGCTATGGCACGGACCAAGATGCCAAAGACCTCTTTCGGATTGCCAAAGAGAAGGGCTTGCGGATTATTATCGACTTTGTGCCTGGTCATACCTCCATTGACCATCCTTGGTTCAAGGCTTCGTGCAGTCCTACAGTTAATAAATACAGCAATTGGTATATCTGGACCAGCGGAACCTGGTTTGATGGCGACAGTAAGTTTAAAGAAAATTTCATACAGGGTTATTGCGAAAGAGACGGAAATTATATGACCAATTTCTTTTGGCATCAGCCGGCATTGAATTACGGATACGGAACGCCCGATCCAAAGCAGCCCTGGCAGTTAAGTACCCAACACCCCGATGTAGTTGCTTTGCGTACGGAGATGAAAAATATCATGAAGTATTGGCTGGATATGGGTTGCGATGGTTTTAGGGTAGATATGGCCGGTTCATTGGTTAAAAATGACCCGAACCAAAGTATCAAGTACTTCTGGCAAGATGTGCGAAAAATGTTGGATGAAAAATATCCCGATGCTTTTATGGTTTCGGAATGGGGTTTTCCAGAAGCGGCTGTGAATGCGGGTTTTCATGCCGATTTTATGCATTGGTTCGAAGGCTATGAAGATTTGTTTACGCGTGAAAATAGTTTCTTCAGAGCTGCCGGACAAGGGAGTATCAGCCATTTCTTAAATAATTATTTTTCACAATATGCTGCTACCAATGGGAAAGGCTATATTTCATTACCCATTGGCAACCACGATGTGGTGCGAATCAATAACAAAGGACGCAGTCAGCGTGATTTGGAAATGATACAAGTGTTTAATTTTACCATGCCCAATGTTCCCTTTGTCTATTACGGCGATGAAATTGGAATGCGACACCTCAATATCAAATCTGGCAAAGAGGGTTGTTATGGAACGCGAGCAGGCGCCCGCACCCCGATGCAATGGGATGGTACTGCCAACTTAGGATTCTCTTCCGCCACTTCCGAAAAGCTTTACTTGCCGATGGATAGCTCCAAAACTGCTCCAACTGTTTTGGCACAAGAAAAAGATAATACTTCGCTGTTGAACTTTGTAAGAAAGTTGGTAAAGCTTCATAAAACGGAAAAGGCGCTCTCCAATTATGCTAGTTTTATTCCTGTTTATGCCCAAAAAGATACTTATCCTTTTGTGTTTATGCGCGTGCTGGGAAATGATAAGATATTGGTGGTGTTAAACCCAAGCAATAAAACAGCAACTGCCACCATCACAGGGGAATTGAAAGGGGCAAAAAAATTGTTGCTAGGGACACCCCCTGTATGGAAATCAAAATCTGGGACAACCGAAATTCAAATTTCGGCTCAATCATATTCCATTCTAAAATTCAAATAATAATATAGACAAATGAAAAAGCACTTATTTTTTAAATTCTCATTGGTTGTAATTGTTTTTACAACATCGACTTTTTCGGTTCTTGCCCAAACTTTTCCAAAGGTTCGTGTCGACGTAGAACAACGCAACTTCGTTAGTGCGCCAATAGAACAAAAAATTGCACAAATGCAAAATACCATTGTAGACAAGGAGTTGGCATGGATGTTTAATAATTGTTTTCCAAATACACTGGATAGAACCGTTAATTTCAGCATGAAAAACGGAAAGCCCAACACTTTTGTTATTACAGGCGATATTACTGCCATGTGGTTGCGCGATTGTTCGGCACAAGTGTGGCCTTACATGCCTTATATGAAAGATGATAGTAAGTTACAGCAAGTGATTGCTGGTGTTATTAACCGCCAAGTTGAATCTGTGTTGATTGATCCTTATGCCAATGCTTATAATCTTTCAGATTCAGAACCCGATCCAGGTTGGCAGTCTGACAACACTACTATGAAACTTGAATTGCACGAACGCAAATGGGAGGTTGATGGTTTGTGTTATGTAATCAGATTGAGTTATAACTTCTGGAAATTGACAGGCGATGTTTCACACTTTGATCAAGACTGGCAAAAGGCTATGCAGCTGATTGTAAAAACCTTCAAGGAGCAACAGCGTAAAACAAATGCGGGTCCTTACTCCTTTACCAGACTGACTACGAAACCTATCGATACACAGTTTGCTGACGGTTATGGAAATCCAATACGCCCCATAGGTATGATTTGCTCCATGTTCCGCCCATCTGACGATGCCACCATTTATCCCTTCCTTATTCCTTCCAATTGCTTTGCCGTAGTGTCTCTTCGCCAATTGGCCGAAATGCAATTAGTTATCAAACAGGATAAAGTATTTGCTCAAGATTGCAGCACTTTAGCAAGCGAGGTGGATGCAGCCATTCAAAAATACGGTATTGTGAACCATCCAAAATATGGTCAAATATACGCCTATGAAGTGGACGGGTATGGCAATTACTTGATGATGGACGATGCCAACGTACCTTCGTTACTTTCTTTACCTTATTTGGGTTATACCAATGCTGAAAATAAAATTTACCAGCATACCAGAAATTTTGTATGGAGCCAAGATAATCCATATTTTTACAAAGGTGTTGCGGGTGAAGGAATTGGTGGTCCGCATTGCGGAAGAGACATGATTTGGCCCATGGCTATTATTATGAAAGCATTGACCAGCAAAGATAAAAATGAAGTTGCGGCTTGCCTGAAACAATTGAAATACACGCATGGAGGAACCGGGTTTGTGCACGAAACATTCTATAAAGAAGATGCAAATAAATATACCCGATCCTGGTTTGCCTGGGCCAATACATTGTATGGTGAATTGCTAATAAAAGTAGAAAATGACTATCCCGAATTATTGAAAAGAATTTATTAATTGAAAAATATAAAATGAAAAAAATCACTATCCTTTTATTTTTGGCTTTTCCGTTTATTCAAATAATTGCGAACAATCTCGTGCTTTACGATGCTCCAAAAGAGGCAACATCTGCACCAGATTTTGAACTGGAAGTAAACGGGCAGAAAGTGTTTGTCTATAATACCCGAACAGCTGCAATAGCTTATTTCTCCTTTCAGGGAAAGGTGGACTTGAAAGTAACGTTCCTTTCACCAATCTACAATTACGACATTCGTCCCAAAAGCCGAAACATAGCCGGTGAATTGTACCGCAATACAATAAGTTTCAGTTTAGATAAACCTGAAAATCTGAGTGTGGAAATCAACAAGAACATCAAACGTCCATTGTTTATTTTTGCAAATCCTATTGAAACAAGTATTCCCAATAAAAATGATAAAAATGTGCTTTTTTATGAAGGCGGAAAAATTCATACACCTGGAATCGTAACGTTTAAAAGTAACCAAACGGTTTATATTGCTGGCGGTGCTATTGTGCGTGGTTCTTTTAAAACCGATAAAGGGAAGGATATCAAGTTTTTGGGTCGTGGCATAATCGACAACAACCTATACAAAGAACAGGAAGCGCGGCCGATTGAGATTTCTGAGAGTACAAATGTACTGCTTGAAGGATTTATTATTAGTGAAGCAAAGCATTGGAATTGTGCCGCTTTTGCTTCGAAAAATGTGACTTATCGCAATCTGAAAATTGTTTCAGACAATCCCGTGGATGATGGTATCGACATTGTGGGTAGCCAAAATGTGTTGGTGGATGGTTGTTTTATTCGCACTAAAGATGATTGCGTAGCCGTGAAGTCGGGTGTGAATTATTATACCAAATTCAACAGTAGCTTTAATGTGAATAATATACTCGTTCAAAACTCGGTGATGTGGAACGGTGCATGGGGCAATGGCTTGGAAATTGGGTTTGAAACACGAAGCGACAGCATCCAAAATGTGACTTTCCGGAATTGTGATTTGATACATGTGGAAGGTCCCGAAGGTACTTTTACCATACACAATGGCGACAGGGCGGTGGTGAAAAATATTCTCTACGACGACATTCGTGTAGAAGATTCACGCGGTTGGTTAATTGATTTTAAAATACTCAAATCGCGTTATTCGAAAGACTTGATACGAGGGAAAATAGAAAATGTGACCTTTAAAAACATCACTGTAGAAGGCGAAATATTCCCATATTCACAAATTATGGGCTTTGATGATAGTAATAAGGTTAATGGCGTAACCCTCGAAAATTTCTATATTCATGGGGTGAAAGCCAACAGTACTTACAATAGCGGTATGACTACCATTCATACTGATAATCTGATATTTAAATAAGCTTAAAACAATTTTTTTCGTATGAAAATTTCCCAACCATTAGTATTCTTTTCACTCTTATTATTGCTCACTTCCTGCCAGCCTCGAATGCTGAATGTGCTTTGCTTTGGCGATTCCATTACGCAAGGCAGAGTGAAAGGCGACAGCATCACGCAGCTTAGTTATCGGTTTTGGTTGTGGGAAAAACTCGATTCGGCTGGATATAAAGTAGATATGCTGGGTTCTAACAATATTTGGCACAAAGAAAGTCGGTTAAAGCGAGTGAAAGTTCCAGTTTCGCAATACACTGGTCATACATTTGACACCGACCACGAAGGCTATTATGGCATCAGAACAGCTGAAATCCTTGATGGCGGCTTCACACACGATAGTGTTCAATATGCATCACTCCACGAGCGATTGCAGAAATTAGAGAAACCCGATGTGGCTTTTGTGCATATTGGAACCAACGACAGTAAAGGTGATTCGCTGAAAACGATTACTGCTTTAAAAGAAATTGCGGAGCAAATCTATTTTAAAAATACAAAAACAACTATCTTTTTGGCCAAACTTAATACGCCTTGGGTGCGCTTTGTAAACCATGCTGTGGAACCGCTTATGGATGAACTGAGAATGAAATATCCTAAGCTTAAAATTAGGTATGTGGACATGGCAGCTGGTTGGGTGAACTGCACCGATGTGCCTGGCACCATGACTTACGACTGGACACACCCGAATGTATTGGGACAAAAAACGATGGCAAACAATTGGTACAAAGCTTTTAAAAGCATTGGCGACAAACAAAAACCAAGCTTTATAGCCAACACCAAAGTGACAGCGCAGACCGATAGTTCGGTAACTATTACTTGGACGCCGGCTACTGACAATAAATACATTGCAGGGTACAATATTAGGGTAAATAATGAAATGGTTAACTGGCATCGGTCGGAGTGTGGCAGCAAGGAAAAGCAGTGCATCGCCTTGTTAACTGATAATTCACTTACCCTTACCAACTTGAAAAAGGGAAATGAATACAAAGTGACTGTATCGGCGGTAGATTTTGCTAACAATGTGTCTGTTGCAAAAGAAATAAGTTTCTTGAAATAGCACCATAAGTTTTGTTCAGTTATGCCATAAGGCATCTTGATGCTTACTAATCCTGGAATATAAATATTTTCGTTTGACGTTTTAAATAAATATTATGACAAAATCTTTTCTAATTCTTTCCATTTCAATGTTAATGTCTGTGATTTGCTGTGGGCAAATTACAAAGAGTGTCAATTCTAAAATTGTTAATGCAGAGGCATTTAAAAATCCCCCCAGCAATCAAAAAGTGCATACTTGGTGGCATTGGATGGACGGAGCGATCACCAAAGAAGGTATTACCAAGGATTTGGAATCGATGAAAGCACAGGGCATTGTGCAGGCTACTATTTTGAACGTGGGTTTGTTCAACGAAAAGGATTTTGGTGTTAAGAGAGTGGCTTTTAATTCACCCGAGTGGCACGAATTGTTTTTGTGGGCAATAAAAGAAGCCAATCGTTTGGGCATTTCGTTGGGAGCTCACAATTGCGATGGCTGGAGTACCAGTGGTGGTCCGTGGATTACGCCAGAGCAATCGATGAAGCAATTTGTATGGACAAAAACCTACATCAAAGGTGGCAAAAAGCAAATGGTAAAACTTGCGCAACCCTATTCCGAAAAGGATTTTTACCAAGATGTGGTGGTGCTGGCGTATCAAAATAGCCAAACAGAAAATAGTTTTCAAAAAGCTCAACAGAGTATTATATTTAACAATCAAAATGTAAGTAAGTTGCTTGCCGATGGGAATCCATCAAGTGCCGTAACCGTTAAGAAAGCGGATAAAATACTTTTTACTTTCAACAAAAAATTCAAAGCCAATAAAATTGTCATTCATCCTCGCAAGCGATTTGTTTGGAACGATATGGATAAATTTACCTCTTCATACGTGCTCTCTTCATCCGAAAATGGCAAGGAATTCTATCCCATTAAGAAAATAGAGTTGTTAGGTTTAAATAATTCATTTTCAATAGATATTCCGCTTACTGAAGCAAAGTACTTTCAGTTGGAAACTACCGATTTCTCCGATTTGTCAGGCAATTTGGATTTTACAATTGCAGAAGTGGAGCTGCTTGGAAAAGATGAAAAGCCTTCTTTCATTTCCAATATTCCAAATTTGTTCGAAAAATCGGTGGCTGTGAAAGCACCCAATAGGAATCGGTTTGATGTAAGCTCCTTAGCTTCAGACCAGATGGTTATTGACGAAAAGCAAATTATAAATCTGTCTGATAAATTGACTCCCGACGGTTCACTCAATTGGAATGCACCCAAAGGAAATTGGTGCATTTTACGATTTGGATATACTACCACCGGTATTACTAACAGCCCTGCAACCCTTGAAGGACGAGGACTTGAATGTGATAAGATGGACACAACCGCTTTGAATCACCATTTCGCAAGTTTTTCAAAAAAACTAATACAAAATGCGGGAGATTATGTGGGCAATACCTTCAAATTTTTATTGATTGACAGTTGGGAATGCGGCTATCAAAACTGGACAGCCAATTTACCTGCTACTTTTGAGAAAAACCGTGGGTACAATATGGTTAATTGGATACCTGTGTTGTGTGGAGAAACGGTTGGGAATGTGCAACTTTCAGAAGCTTTTCTGTACGATTTCCGCAAGACCATTGCTGATATGATTGAAACGAATTATTACAAACATTTCCGTGATTTGTGTCACCGCAATAAATTGGAAATGCATGCCGAAGTCATTTATGGCGATGCCAATTATCCACCTTTGGATATTTTGAAAACCAATAGCTATGCCGATATGCCGATGTTTGAATTTTGGTCGGGAAATAACAGCAATGGCTTTACCGAATATCAACCTTCCAAGCCGTTTGAAAGTTACCCCGTTTTTGCGGCTAATGCCTACCAAATGCCTATCGTAGGCTCTGAGGCCTATACGGCTTATACCCATTACAGCGAATCGCCTGCTGGTTTAAAAATTTATGGTGACCGAGCTTTTTGTTCGGGTATCAACCAAATTATTCTGCATAGCTATGTCCATCAGCCTTTTGATAAAGCGCCGGGCATGACCTTGGGCACTTACGCCTCGCATTTCAACCGAAATAATCCGTATTGGAACCAATCTTCTGAATGGCTAAACTACCAATCGCGCATCCAATCGGTATTACAAAAGGGAGTTATTGCTTCCAATATTTTGTATTATATTGGCGACCAACTTCCGCAATATATCGACAATGAACAAGTGAATAGTTTGCCTTTTGGCTACAGAGGCATGGCTTGCAACATGGATATTTTGAAAAACAAGGCAACGGTGAAAAATGGAAGTATCGTGTTGGATAATGGCATTGAATATCCACTACTTATTTTGCCTGCATCAACAGAAATGGAATACAGTACTTTAATCCGAATTTCTGAGTTAGTGGAGCAAGGTGCTAAAGTCTTGGGACCAAAACCTACTCGGCAATTGTCGATGACAGGAATTTTGCAACATCAAGATACGTTTACCGAGTTGGCCAACAAAGTTTGGGGCAATTCTTCGGTGAATAGATATGGAAAAGGAACTGTGTTTACAGGTATGCCAGTAGCTGACGTGATCCAAAAAGCGCAAATTACACCAGAATTTAGCACCAGCAAGTCTGATGCCTTGAACCTCATGTATATTCATAAAAAACAAGGTGAATCGGATATTTACTTTGTTGTCAATCAGCGTGACACGGTGGTTACTCGCGAATGTGTTTTTGCCGTTGGTATTAAAACGGCTTCAATACTCAATCCTGTAGATGGGAGTATTTCAAGGCTCGAAAAGTTTGTTATGGAGAATGGAATGCTGAAAATAGCGGTTACTTTTAAGCCCCGTGAGTCGATGATATTTGTATTTGAAAACGCTGCCGAAAATGTCAATGTAAACGCCAAAGCAGATAAACCTTTATTGAACAACAAAAAACAAGAAGTGCTGACCGTAGATAAATTGGAAGCCACTCTTCAATTTTTGCCGGCTTACGATGCCACCATCGCACCAATTAGCATTACCGATTTAAAATCGTTGACTGAGTTTGACAATCCAGACATTAAATACTTTGCCGGAACGGTCAATTATCAGATAAAATTTAGTTTGCTAACTGATTTTGGGATGAACAAAGAATTCATTCAACTGGATATGGGACAATTTGAAACCACTGCTTCGGTATCGCTCAATGGAAAAAGTTTGGGAATTATTTGGTTGCCAGGCACAAAATTAAATGTGAAAAACTTGTTGAAAAAAGATAATTTATTGGAAGTTAGTGTAAATACCGCTTTTAGAAACCGCATTATTGGCGATTATATTCAATATGGAAAACTTAAAAACGTGTGGACTTCGGGACCTGTGGAGCAGTTTTTGAGCAATGACAAACCATTAAAACCAACAGGATTATTAGGTCCTTTACGTATTATTTTGCTATAATATTTTATAAATATTAAATTTAAGACAATAATATATGAAAAAAAACTTTTTAATCCTGATTGCCTTTTTCACCATTTTCTTTTCTCCAGTTGCCAATGCGCAAGCGAAAGACGAACCCATTCAAGATAAATGGACATCCAAGCACGATTTGGAAATGTTGAACTCCGCCCTGGCGATGAATGCTTCGCAATACGGAGCCAAATCGCCGGAGAAGTTTATCCTGATGCAAAACCGCATGGGCTTGCGTTTTGAGTATTGTATCGACCGCAGTGCCATTCAGATTTGGATTTCGCCACAAGCGGGCAAATCCATGTTGGGAACGGACCGCAATTTCTCAAATCGCGACGACCATTGCAATGTTTTTGAACGCATTACGCTCAGCAATGTGAGTTTTGGTGACTTCGTGCGTTGCGATTATGATCCTAACCACAGCGTATTGGTATTCAAAAATCAAAAGGTACATTTGGCCACTACCTTCGATAAACCCGTTGTGACAGTCTGGTTTGAGAAAGACGATGTGATTGATCTCAAAAGTGGGCGGATGGCAAAATTGAAAACGCAGGATGCCAACCGCTTTGTGGTGGAATATGCCGAGCGTGGCAAAACCTTTGATTTTGCTGCTGTGTTGGGCACTGGAAAAGGTAAATTCCGACACCAGACACGACTTGAAGAGGGTCGTAGCGTGTATGCCCGTGCTGAAATGGCTGCAGGTCAGGTATTGGCCATTGGAGCAGAATTAACAACCGAAGGCGTAACACAATTTACCCAAGAAATCGCTAACACACCCACCGAAAAATTCCTTGCCGAGAACGAAGCAAAAGTTGCTAAGGCAATCGATTTTGGCAAGTTCACCCTGCGCAACCGGCCCGAAATGCAAAAATTACTGGAGATGAACAAGCGCATTGCGCTGAACATGCAAGACGAAAAGGGTTTGATGCGCACTACCAGCCAGTATATTTATTATCTCACTTGGACGCGTGACGGTGGGTTAAATACCTCAAATTTCTGTATGAGTGGGTGGTCCAATCCAGCCAAATGGCAAGCTGATATGCAGATTCAGAATCCTGTTACCAGCATGGAAGAGCCCAAAGGGATTTTTTATGGTCAGTTGGTTTCACCAGTAATCAATAAGTTTGAGGAGGACGGACTATTTTATACACTTTGGCCTGCATTTTTGCATTGGACACAAACGGGTGATGAGAAATTCACCAAAGGCATTTACCTGAAAAACATGGAAGCAGCCATGGATTGGCTGGAACGGTATTCCTACAACAAGGAAAAGCAACTATTCTTCCGTTATTATTATGGCGAAGCACCGCTGATGAAAAGTCGCGAATCGGGCTACGACCAAGCAAACGGTGCACCGAGTAATTACAGCAATTCTGCCTACAAGGGCGATTCGATTGTAAAATCCTATGACATTTACATCAACTCCATCAATGCTGCTTGCTACTGGATGCTTTCGGCCATGGAAACAGGTGCCAAAGCAGAGGAGTATGCTCAAAAAGCAAATAATATAGAAGATAAATTGAAACCCATGTACGATTATCCGGATGCATTACCCTCTTATGGTCAGCTGCTTACTGCCGATGGACGCATGGTGACCGCAGAACCAATAGGCATGGATTTGACGGATTATCAATGGGCACTTTCTCTACCTCCTTTTAAAGTGGATTTGCATAAAAAAAACATTGAAGTTCAAAACGCATTGTACAAAACCTTGCGTGAGAAGCCACAAGGGATGTTTTTGGTGGGATATAATTCTATTTTGGCTTCCTTGGATAATGAAATTTTTAGTGAAGACAGCATTATGGCAGCATTGGATTATTTGGTTCCACAAAGCGTTCGTTCGGGCAAGTTTTTACCTATGGCCTACACTATCCCCGAAATTGTGGACGTGGCGGATGGCGACCCGTTTCACGATGTGCGTCCGATTGTGTTTTCAATAGCTCCATGGATAGCAGCTGTCAATAATTTGGGTGTGCGCCGCTTGCCTTTTGGTATTGCTGCCCGTGCCACTAAGTATTTGGATAAATTGGAAAACTACGAATTCCGTGGTGCGTTGATTGATTTCAGCT
This sequence comes from uncultured Bacteroidales bacterium, assembly GCA_903830915.1. Lineage (GTDB taxonomy): Bacteria > Bacteroidota > Bacteroidia > Bacteroidales > Paludibacteraceae > Paludibacter. The sequence goes on along the minus strand of CAIKVR010000436.1, from coordinate 14,787 downwards.
ACAAAGGCGAAGGAAAAATCAGCAAATTGTTGGTGAATGGAAAGGAACTGAAAGGAACCTACCAATTGCCCGAAGCCTTGCTCAAAAAAGGAGACAACAAAGTGGAAGTTGTTCTTTCAACTTCGGCCAAACCACAGAATGTGCTGATTTCCTCTACTTTACGGCTATTATCGGCAAATGCTGGCACCTACAAAATGCAAGCTTACAACAAAAATACAGTTTGCTTCCGTGGACTTAGCAAAAAACTTAGCATTACCGATGCCAAGGGAAAAGCTATTGAAGCAGTAATGACCAGTGCCGACGGACTGACTTGGGCAGATTTTGAAGGTCGAGGTGAAGTGACGGTGAGTTTGAAATAAACGATAAAACCAATTTAGGTTTGATAAAATCAAAAAAAACTGATACAAAAATGATTAACAAAAAATCCTCAAAGCCAATATTGACAATTGTTTTTTTGCTTTTATTTGTTAACTGCGGTGCAAAGCAAATGATTACGAAACCAGAACGCACACCTGATTATAAAACAGTTTACTCCCCTCGTTTTGTCGATAAATGGTCCGCCATTAACGACAGTATAAAGGCAGGTTGGAAAAATCACAGTGCCAAACCGTCTAACAACATGGTACCCGATACTTTTGCATATGCCTTTAGCGAATGGACATTGTTCTATTGGGATATGTATTACACCCAAATAGGGCTATTGCCGCATGGTGAATTAAGGTTAGCCAAAGGTGGTATCAACAACCTGAAATATGTGTTGGATAAGCATGGCTTTATTCCCAATGCCAATGCCGACTGGGGCGATAATCGCTCACAGCCACCTTACTTTTGCCTGATGGTAAAGGATATGTATGATGTAACCAAAGATAAAGAGTGGTTGAAGCCCCTTTATGTTGCGGTTTTAAAAGAATATCGTTTTTGGACCGATACTTCCGCCAATAGAATTGAAGCGAATACTACCAAACTCGGCTTGCAACGTTATTTTCACCATGCCACCGAAAGGGAATTATTGGAATTGTACGACCATGAATTAACGTCGCGTTTTGGTTTCGCAAAAGAGGTTGCAGAAGCAGAAAAGCTGAGCGTTGCCTCCCGCTTTGCCGCCGAGGCGGAGACCGGAATGGATTTCACTACTCGTTTCGAGAGCCGATGCCCCGACTTTATTGCAGTGGATTTGAATGCAAATTTATATTTGTATGAAAAAAATCTGGCTTATTTGGAAAAAGAGCTGGGCATTAGCAATGGTTGCAAGTGGTTAGCAGCAGCCAAAAAGCGAAAAACACTCATCAACAAGTATTGTTGGAACGAAAAACGAGGATTGTACCTCGATTACGATTATGTCAACAAACGAAGCAGCAAGGTAGCTGCCGCAACAGCTTTTTCTCCACTCTTTGCGGGTATTGCGTCGGTGCAACAAGCCGCAAAAATGCGTGCCAATTTAGGCTTGCTCGAAAGGGAAGCGGGCATTGTAACCTGCGAAACCACGGTTCAAGAACACAATTACCAGTGGGATCATATTTCCGTTTGGTCGCCCATGCAGTCGCTGGTCATCATGGCCTTGGAAAACTATGGCTACAAGGAAGATGCCAGCCGAATTGCCATGAAGCACCTAGACCTAATTGCATCCAACTATTATGCACCCAATCCGTCGTCCTATCTTACTAAAAAAGGAACTACAGTATTGCGTAAGCCTGGAGGTATTTATGAAAAATATACTTTTGATGGAAAAATAAACGACAGAGAATACCCCGCCAACTTAATGTACGATTGGACGGCTGGGGCTTACGCTTTTGCGTATGATTATTTGCAAAAGCAAAAATAATACGATATTTGTCAAGCTAACTTGTTTGTTCGTGGACTTTAAACAGTTTAAAATTAAACAATTAATCAACTAAATATAGATTTTTATGAAAAGATTAATAACACAACGTATAATCATATTTCGTGCATAACCGTATGAAAACATACAATATTGGAATTATTGGCACGGGCTATATTGCCCAAACTATGGCAGAAGCCTTAGCGTTTGTACCACAAGCACGTCTTCACGCTGTGGGTTCACGAAATAGTGAAACGGCCAAAGACTTTGCGGCAAAATATAATTGCTTAGGATATTCAAGCTACGAGGCAGTAGCCGCCGACCCTGAAGTGGACATTGTGTATATTTCCACGCCGCACAACCTGCATTGCGAAAACACCTTGATGTGCATTGCCAAAGGCAAACATGTGTTATGTGAAAAACCATTTGCTGTAAATGCTATGGAAGTGGATTTAATGATAAATGCTGCTCGCGCTAAAGGTGTATTTCTAATGGAAGCCCTTTGGACGCGTTTTAATCCACGCATAATTGCTGCCAAAGAAGTGTTGGATAGTAAGCGTTTGGGGAAAATTAAACTGCTGAAAGGCGATTTTGGATTGCGGATACCTGCTGCAGAAAATAGTCGTCATCACAACAAATCACTCATTGGTGGTTCGGTCATGGACTTGGGTATTTATCCGCTTTTCCTAGCGCAACTACTAATGGGAAAACCCAAAACCATTACTGCCACAGCGGGCATTGGTCCTACGGGCGTAGATACCAACTGCTCCGTTACGCTTGGTTATGCCGACGATGCACTGGCAGTAATCTACTCAAGCATTTTGGCACACACCGATTGCAATGCTTCTGTTTATTGCGAAAACGGTGATTTACTTTTTGATAAATGGGTGCATTTGCCCGAAAAAGTGACCATCGTTCCATTGAATGAAAATCCTGAAACGCTGGAAGTGGAAACCATTGACAATTGTTATAATTACGAAGTGGAAGAGGTGATAAAATGCATTGAGCAAGGAAAAACCCAAAGTGATTTGTGGAGTTGGGACGACAGTAAATTGCTGATAGAAACACTGGATGAAATCAGAAGGCAAATAGGATTGGAGTATGAAGGACATGATAATATTAATTAACTATTTTAAACCATGAAAATTACAAAACAAATTTCCAGCTGCGCAAGCTTGAATCAATTTAAAGTTTTTTTACTTTGCTTTTTCGCCCTGACAGTAAGCACTTCAGTTAAATCGTCAGATGTTATTATTATTGAATCGTCAAAAGTGGTTCGTCCCTTGGAGGAAGTTGTTGTTTTTTGCGCTGGAGAGGGAACTGTTACGGTTTCCGATGCAAATGGCAAAGTGTATTTTAGCTCAAAAGCATCAAAACGGGTGGTTTTCAAAGCGGGTGGTGCGGCTGGTCTGCAAAGTATTGCGCTTGAGAACAAAAAAAGGAAATTTATGGCGAATGCTAAATTCACCTTGGAAGCACCCACACAACTGAATGATGGTGGAAAATACTCCGAACTTTTTGATATGCTTAAAAAAGGGTTGCTGGACGAGGAACAAAAGGCGTATAGAGAAATAAAGTGGAACGACAAAAACTACAAGGTCTTTTTAACTTGGGATTTGGATAACAGCAATATGTTGAATGGTGTACAGTACTTTTCACCCTATGGCAATGAATACACTGATTTGTTGCGCCAAACCCAACGGGAAGATGGACTGATTTGGAGTTTTGTAAATGATAGTAAGGAAGGTTTCCGCTATTATGAAACTGCTTATGGCCCCATCAATTATTATAAAAAATACAAAGATGCCTGGTTTGTGCGTCAGCCGGTGGATAATCATTCCGATTATTGCTATGTAAATATGTTTTACAAACACTGGAAAGCCAGTGGCGACAATGAATGGATGAAAAAAACAGTTGCATCGGCTGCCATGGCTCTTGATTATTGTTACAATGATTCTGACCGCTGGTCAAAAAGGTTTCAACTGCTAAAACGTCCATATTGCATCGATTCCTGGGATTTTCAGGTAAATGATGAATACACGCCTAAAGTGCCTGTAAGTCCCACTATGGTGACAGTTCCGGGTAAAACAAAATTCGGTGTATTCTTTGGCGACAATACTGGTTATTTCGAAGCCTGTAACCAACTGGCGGAGATGTATGATTTTATGGGCGAATCATCCAGAGCAGCGATTTATCGCAGGCGTGGTGAAGAGATTCTGAAAAACCTTAAGGCCTTATCGTGGAATGGAAAGTATTTTACCCATTTTATTGATGAAGACCCTACCGTGAAACGCAATTTGGGCGTGGACGAAAAATCGCAAATTGCACAAGGAAATATGTATTCCCTGAACCGTGGTTTGCCGCACGAAATGAATGTGGCCATTATTAAAACCTATTTAAATTTGAAAGAAAATCTACCGGTGGGCTCTCCTGGCGAATGGTATGCCATTTATCCTCCTTTTAAGAAAGGTTTTGGCGATCATCAAGAGCGTTGGCAGTACATGAATGGAGGTGTTGCTGGTCATGCCATTGGCGAATTGGCGCGCGGTGCCTACGAAAATGGATACGAAAACTATGGCTCGGATATTTTGAATCGACTCTTGGAATTGGGCAAAAAATATAACAACAAAATCTATTTTGCCTATACAGGTTCAATTCCGAATGCTCCTTCGGCTCCTATCTTCAGAACTGTTGATATTACTTCGGCTGCCAATATGGATACTTGGGATACGGGCAGTAAAAACTCATTGAACTGGATGAATACCACAGAACCTGGCAACGATATGCGTAACCTGCCTGTAGGAATTCAGAATTTCAAGCACATAACCTTCAATGTGATTGACCCTGCAAAAAACAACCGCCGAGCGGCTATTGCTATTTCCGCCAACAAAGCTTTTCCTACTCGGGCGGAAGTGTCTATCAATGATACTGCAACTAGTATTTACTTGCTACATACTATTTCGAAAACAGGTGCCAGTAAGCTAGCGGGTGATGTGACCTTTGTGTACAGCGATGGCACAAAAGCTACGCGCTATCTTTTTGCCGATAAAGATGTCGTGGGCTGGTGGTTCCCAAATCTGAAAGAAAATAAAGCGGGTGTTGCGTGGACTGGACCAAACGGCGTTAGTACAGAAGTTGGTGTTTGCTGGGCAGCTATTGACAATCCAAATCCTCAAAAACGAATTGAAAAACTGCAATTCAATGCAGCTCTCGATGGAGGTGTTTACAGTCTGCTGGCTCTGACGCTTGCAGATAAAACCCATTATGTAAAAGTTGCCGGCGAATCTTTTGGTGGTCCTGACAATTGGGCTGCTGCAAACGGAATGGCTGCATTAATGGAAGGATTAGCAGGTGTGAAAAATAATTCACTCGCTTACGAAAAGGTTACACTTGCGCCCCGCTGGACTTCGGCAGGTATAGATTCAGTAAAAGTAACTACTAATTTGGCAGCTTCCAATGGATATTTATCCTATAGTTACAAAAATGATAAGCAAAACAAACAGCTTTCATTGGTTGTGACCGGCAGCGGAAATGAGGTAAAAGCACATGTATTGCTTGCTGGAAATGAAAAAAATGCGGATTCGGTCAAACTTGGAAATCAGTTGATTCCATTTGTGATTTCGACAGTTGAAGAATCGATTTATGTCGATTTTATATTGCCATTAAACCAGATTCAGTCAGTATTGATTAAGTATTAATCAAATTTTCAATAATAATTAATGAATAATTGATTTTTTCATGTCGAATTAGTATCATAATCAGTTAAGATGGTATGGATTTTTGATTTAGGATAGTTGTATCTTTAGCCAATTTTATAAGGGATTGAATTTTAAGAAAAATCAATCCCATATAAGACTATTAATTTATCATAAATTCACATAATGAAAAAAACTTTTTTCGCTCTTCTATTCTGTTTTTCAACTATTTCAGTGAGTCTTGCTGCTCCAATTCGTATTGTTTGTATGGGTAATTCCATCACTCAGGGAAACATCAACAAAACAACCAACACCCTCAATCAACTCAGCTACCGGCCTGCATTTTGGGAAAAGCTCGACTCTGCGGGAATCGACATTGATATGGTGGGTTATACCAATCTGTGGTTCGACGAAAAATCCAACAATTTGGTTACTCCGCCCGTTTCGAAATACACAGGGCATGTATTTGACAGAGACCATGATGCCTATTATGGAATCACTTCCAGTGGATTGCTTAATGGTAATCCATCAACTGGTTGGACGGGTGCAGCGTTGCCATCTTTGGCAATTCGGCTCAACAGCTATACTGCCGACATCGCTTTGCTGCACATTGGAACAAATGATGCGGATAATATTGTGACTACTACAGTTTCAAACATAAAAGCCATTATTGACGCACTTAGAGTTAAAAACCCGAATGTGGTGGTGTTTGTTGCTAAAACGATTACAACCTGGAAGGCCATCAACAATTATGTGAATCAAATTGCTATTGATAAAAATACAATTCAATCTCCGGTTATTACCGTGGATTTGGCTACCGGATTTATCAACGACACCTCACTTCCCGGATGTATGACTTACGACTGGGTACACCCAAATCCACTTGGACAAGAATTTATGGCTAAAAGATGGTTTGCAGCTATTCAGAAACAATTGAAATTGAATACAGGAGTTTCCAATAATACTGAACCAAAATTAGAAATATATCCAAGCATTTCAAACGGCGAATTTACTATCCGAAATTATAACGAAGCTTTAGTTCAGGTTTTCAACAGTTCAGGTAAAATGTTGAAAACCATTGAAATAAAAGAAACGGGTACAGTCCAACTTGACTTATCTGATATGAATAATGGTTTATACATTGTAAATATCAATCAGCATGGAAAATTGGTTTCTAAAAAAATAGTTGTACAGAAATAGTAAAACAATTAGTATGTCTAAATTTAAATTAGCCCCCATATTATTATTTTTAATAATTACTTCGCTAACCTTTGGTCAACAGCTTGAAATCAGCCAGTTAAAAACCGATTATCGCTCTACACCACTTGGTTTTGACAATGCCGTACCTGAATTTAGCTGGATAATGCAATCTTCGGAAAAGGGAATTGCGCAATCGGCTTACGAAATACTGGTGAGCGACAACCTTATTAAACTGGAAAAAGGACAAGGAAATAGTTGGAAATCAGGTAAAATAATGTCCAATGCCACTTTTGGAATTACCTATGCTGGTAAACCACTGCAATCGTTCACCCGCTATTTTTGGAAAGTACGCATAACCGACCAAAATGGAAAAATAGCTGCATGGAGTGCGCCTACCTGGTTCGAAACCAGTATGATGAAAGCGAGTGATTGGACTGCCAAATGGATTTCGGACCAGCGAACTTTACCTACCAGCGATGCCGATTTTTACAAGGAAACTCCAAACCCTTTGCTGCGAAAAGCGTTTGTTTTAAAAAAAGAAGTGAAATCGGCACGCCTTTATATTGCCGGATTGGGCTATTCAATTGCCTATCTCAATGGCGAACGGGTGGGCAATAACATGCTGGATATGCCTTGGACACAATATGCAAAGCAAATTATTTACAGCACTTTTGATGTTACTTCCCTGCTCAAGAAAGGTGAAAATGCCATGGGCGTGATGCTTGGAAATGGCTGGTACAATCCCATGCCCATCAAGCTTTTTACGGAATTTAATCTTCGAAATGTACTTACTGTTGGAAAGCCATGTATGAAAGCGCAATTGCGGATTACTTATACCAATGGCAAAACAGAAACTATTATTACAGGCCAAAGTTGGAAAGCCGGCGATGGTCCTATTTTAACGAATAGCATTTATTTGGGTGAAAAATATGATGCCCGATTGGAGCAAAACGGTTGGAATATTTCCGGATTTAATGACCAAAAATGGCAAGATGCAAAATTGGAAGACGGACCCAAAGGACAATTAATTGCGCAATATATACCTCCGGTGCGTGCCACCAAAATATTAAAACCAGTAAAAATTACCGAACCAAAACCGGGCGTTTATCTTTTCGATTTTGGACAAAACTTTGCAGGTGTTCCTCGCTTGAAGATTAAAGCTCCATCTGGCACTACCGTTACCATGCGTGGCGGCGAGGACATTCACCCCGACGGAACGCTGAATTATTATACCGTAATAGCCGGAATGCTCAAAGAGATGTGGAACTTGAATGGCGGACCAGGTTGCCCGAAAGACCCCATAAATACCAATACCTATATATGTAAAGGTGCTGGTGAAGAAATATTTACCCCTGAGTTTACTTTTTCCAGCTTCCGGTATGTTGAAGTGACTGGTTTGCCACAAAAACCCGATTTGGATATCTTGGAAGGAATCCGCATGAATGCCGACTTGCAGGAAACAGGTAGCTTTGAATGCTCCAATCAGATGTTTAACAAAATTCAGGAGGTTGCCAAATGGACCTTTATGAGCAATGTGTTTAGCATACAGAGCGACTGTCCTGCCCGCGAAAAGCTTGGTTACGGTGCCGATGTAGTCACTACTGCCGAGTCATTTAGCTACAATTACGACATGAGCAGTTTTTACCGAAAAGTGGTGCAAGATTTTGCCAACGATGTACGCCCTAACGGTGGTATGCCAGGAGTCGCCCCCAATGTGGGTATCAATTCCGAATCGATGGGCGGAGATACAGGCTCTCCGGGCTGGCAGTTGGCTTTTCCGTACGGAATGAAAGTGCTACACGATTTTTATGGGGATATCAGCACTGTGAAGAAAAATTACGAGATGCTCAAGAAGCAGATCGACTTTATGCATTCGGTAACACCCAATCATATCGTAGAAAAATGTATTGCCGACCATGCCAGTTTGGATAAAAAACCGATAGCCCTTTCGGCTACTGCATTTTATTATCATCATGTGCTTATTCTGATCGAATTTGGAAAACTGCTCAATAAATCGAATGATGTTGCTAAATACCAGATACTTGCTAACGACATCAAAGCTGCTTTTGTGGCTCGGTTTTTAAAAGTTGGAACAGGCGTTTTCGATAATGGAACACAAGCAGCCCAACTTATTGCATTGAATTATCATTTAGTTCCCGAAAATGAGCGAAGTGCAGCAGTTGATCGTTTGATGCTTGAAATTTTCAACAAACACAAAGGTCATTTATCCACTGGTATTTTTGCCACCAAATTTATGTTTGACTTTTTCCGTACCGAAAACCGCAATGATGTGGCTTATACCGTTGCCAATCAACGGGAATTCCCGGGTTGGGGTAATATGTTGGCCAATGGAGCGACTACTTTTTATGAAAACTGGACTTATCCTGACTTGGTAGATTCCCAGAATCACCCTATGTTTGGTTCTATTTCCGAATGGTTTTATCGTTCCTTATTGGGGATAAATGCCACTGCACCGGGTTTTACCAAATTTGAAATTAAGCCTCAGCCTACCGGTGATCTCACCTACGCCAAAGGATATTACGATGCCATTGTAGGACGAATTGTGAGCGATTGGAAAGTGGAAGGAACCAAATTTCAGTTGAAAGTAAGTGTGCCTGCAAATACCACTGCCCTGATTTATGTACCCGCATTGCCTAAACTACAAGTATTGGAAGGCGGACAAAAAGCTGAAAATGCAGTAGGTCTGAAATTTGTAGAATTCAAAAATGGATATTCAGTTTATCAAGCTGTATCTGGTAATTATTCGTTTGATTCGAAATATCAGAAATAGAAATTGTGATTATTTTGTAAGATAACCCTAACCCAAACGACCCTAAATTTTTTAATGGTTGGGAAATTGGTTGACTTAAACTATTAAAAAAATCATTAAAACAAAATGCCAAAACTCAAATTCATTCTTGTAATTTTTTTATTTTCAGTATTTGTTTCTCTCTCGGCAATGGAACATCCAGGCGATAGCATAAATGCAATGCACACCACAGTTTTGCCAACTATTGATGGAAGCGGCTCTGATGAAGCTTGGAATTCAGCAAGTTGGGTAGATATGAATTACACATGGATTCCATATAATCAGACCGTTCCTGCAGCTGATTTTACAGGTCGGTTTAAGGTGCTTTGGAACAAAACTACCCAACTGCTTTATTTTTTGGTAGAAATTACCGACGATAAATTTGTAAATGGATATGTTTACGATAAATTCAATGGATCGTATCCAAACTTTGATGTGGTTGAGCTTTTTATTGATGAAGATCGATCGGGTGGTGACCACACCTCCAATAATAACGCTTTTGCTTACCACATAACAAGCGGAAATACAACTACAGATTACGATGCGATTGATATTTTTGATAGCGCACCAAATGCACCTAACTGGTCAGGAGGTATTTACGTGAATTACAAAAATCATTTTCCTGAATTTAAACGTACCAATGTGGGCACAAAATATACATGGGAATTTTCGTTAATGGCGCTGACAAGTAACTATACTCCAACAGATAATCCCACATTATTTAAGTCTAATTTAACTGTTGGAAAAGCAATGGGCTTGACCATGAATTATTGCGACAATGACAACTCAGCAGTAAATCCGGTGCGTGATAATTTTTTCTCCTCTAAATTTGTAAATCCGGCAGACAACAATAGTTCCTGGCAATATGCCTATAATTTTGGAAGCATGGTTTTGAGCGATAATAGCGGTTCCACTGGATTTAAATCTATAAAAAATACCGGAACAACAATTTGGGTTGATGGAAATAAACAGCTGAATTATAAGCTTGACGAAAGTTGGAACAAGCCAACATTTCAACTATTGGATATTTCGGGACGTGTAGTTTTAGAAACTGTATTAACCGAAAACATAAAATTGGATGTAAATGCCTTTAAAAAAGGATTTTATGTAGCTGTAGTTAAAGAAAATAAATCAATTTTTACTCAAAAAATTATATTGTAAAACTTATTAAGGAAACTTACTCTCTTGCTTAGAATCTAAAACGAGTAAAAAAGTTTAAAATTCTTACCGACTTGTCAATTTCTAATTTAAGTTCTCTTTCGGTATAGGTTTATTTTATCATTATGCTTGTCGAAAAAGTATCATAGAAAGATAAAAATACATACTTTAAATTGGTGACAATAGTCTAGTTTTGTTGCGGATAATAATCTTCTAATGAAACTATAATGAAATCTCACATTTTTGCAGCATTCGTATTTATTTCTGTCATTTTTGTACTTGAATCGGTAACAGCAACCAATAACGCAAAAAACACCAAAGCAGGAACAGCCACAACCCTTTATTCGTGGGAAACTCCTCAGGCTACTGTTTTACCCGGAGGTGATTTACAATGGACACCACTTCCTTTCGTTTTTGTACAAGGCAGTTCGGTGCGATACATCGATTTCGATGGTGGTAATGACAATAACAATGGACTGACCACCACCACGGCTTGGAAGCATCATCCATGGGATGCAGCTGCAACTTCAACTGCACTCGCAGCCAGTGGTATTCAAACCTATATCTTCAAACGCGGCGTCATTTATCGTGGCGCATTAACTGCCAAAGAATCGGGTGTGGCGGGCAATCCAATCCGGTTGATATCTGACCCTGCTTGGGGAACAGGCGAGGCTGCCATTTACGGCTCGGTGCAACAAACCGGTGGCTGGACCAAAGGAAGTACTTCGGTGGCACCCAATATTCCAAACGGCACATCGGTTTGGTATAAAACAGTTTCCGGACTCAATCGCCCAAAAGTGGTGTGCGAAGTTACACCAACGGGAATTAAACGTGTTCGTTTGGCACGTACGCCAAACTTCGTTGATACTCCCAATGAGCCCCTGCAGAAATGGTGGACTGTCACCTCGAAGTCTGGATCAACATTTACTGATACAAAAAACCTTACACTTCCAGCCAATTATTTTACAGGCGGTGATGTGTGGGCTACCGAAGGAGACAATGCCGTCGTGATGTGTACCCTTTGGAAGCAACCGATTAACAGTTACAATGCCGCAACAAACTCGATTACGGTGAGTGATCCCAATTTTGCTGGAAAGAACGGTCGCTATTATACCGAAAACACGCCCTACATGCTGGATGTTCCCGGAGAGTATTATTACGACGGATCGAGAATGTTTATTCGTTTGGAAGACGACAAAGATCCTAACACGACCACAATAGAAATAGCCAAAGAATCAACCTTATTAACCTTGTCGGCTAATAATTATGTAGAAATAAGTGGGCTTACCTTCGGATTTACGACCAACGATGCGGTTCGGTTTGGAGATGAAGGTATTGCAGCCATTAAAATGAGTACTTGTTCAAACAATGTGGTGAAAAACTGCAAATTCCAATACCTGAATGGCGGACTTCAAACCACAGGTCCCGGAGTTGGCAACAATATCGTTTTTACCGACAATGAAATGAATTACATGGACGATTTCTCGGCTTTCTTTACGGGAATGGCTGATGTAACCCTGCAACGAAATAAAGTCTTCGAAACCGGTACGCGTCACCAGGGACGTTGGTACAGTGCTATCATGGCTTTTGCCGGATTTCCTACCGTTGGCGAAATTTCTGGAAACATCATTGAACATGCTTGGGGGAGTGCACTTAATTTCACTTGGGGAAAAAGCGATGGTAACAGTACGAATGTTCCTTTTATTCGTGGTTTTGTTCATCACAACAAGGTGTCACATAGCTTACAAGGTGTAAATGATTATGGCGGTATTGAGTCCTGGCAAGGTGGTCCTGTATTTACATATAACAATATTTCAGAAGATGCACAGGGCCTTAAATACAATACTGATGGTACAACTTCGAGTTTGGGCTATCCATTTTATTTCGATGGCGGGTTTAAACAATACGTATTTAATAATATCGTAAAAGGCAAGGGCTGGACTAAAACAGGTGCGGCTTACAATCAGGTACTCGGATTTTACAACATGTGGGTGCACAACGATGCCTACAATTCGGCATCATTAACCGGTTCGGGTGGTGGCAATTTAGCGATGGATGGTCGTAATTATTATTTGGGTAATGTGGCTGATAGTTGTCAATTTTCTTTTGCACAGGCGGCAACAACAGCAGGACTTTCTTATGAATCGTTTGCTAATAATTTCAGCAGTGGGCGAGATTTTAGGGGTAAATTTGATAATGGTACAGTATGGTATTATCTCGATGGTTTTATCTCTAGTTTAAAATCCTACAAAGCAGACTTGTCACAGACAGGATTTGAAACTTCAGCAAGGGCATTCGAGAATCCAGCACAAAACGATTATCGTCCAACTGTTACCAGCGAAGTGATTGACCAGGGCGTGAAATTTTTTGCTCCTTTTCCACTCAGTGCCGTGGTGGGCGAATGGCATTTTCAGAAACACAAAGCCGATTCAACTATTATTAAAGGCGAGAATTTCTACTTCAGCAGTGATTTTACAAGTCGCGAAACCTACAAAAATGTAGCCAAAAATAATTTAAAAGCGTATGGATTGAATGCCCAAAGTTTTGTAAAAGGTGATTTGGAAGATTTTGCCGATGCAGCATTGGTTTTTGATGGCGTGCAAACCTATTGCAGTGCCTTATCGAGCAATTTGGTGTGCAACAATGTAGATATGGTGACCAATAATTCAATTATGGAAGCCTATTTTAAAACGAATCCAGGCATTACCCAAGGAGCACTTTTATCGAAATTTGGTGCTACAGGTTACGGCTATCAACTTTCGGTGAATGCCGATGGCAATATTTTGTTCGACCTAATGAACAATGGCGCCTCTATCTTTGGTCTTTCGGGATCGAAACCTATAAACGATGGCAATTGGCATCATGTATTGGTGGAAACCAACAGACAAACGAAAACCTGTGCCATATATATCGATGGTGTGATTGCCAGCGGGACAAGTACTGGATCTATACCGCCTTCGGCAAATATATCGAATGCAAATGATATATTGATAGGCAAAAACATGAATGGTAATTTCTTTGCCGGAACTATCGATTTTCTACGCATCTCAAAAGGAACACTGGCGGATGCCAAAACCAGCATTGAAGAACTCTACAAATGGGAATTCAACGGCCCATTCCTGAAAGACTTTGCCGGAAACTTACCAATTGGAAAACGCGATGCAGGAGCTATCGAAAGGGGCACTAAACTGTGTACTATTTCAACGTCAACAAATACGCTTAATTTCGACTTATCGGGAGGCACTAAAAGCTTTACTGTTAATGCAGATCAAGGATTCTCCCTGACTAAAAAATTGGACATTACAAATCTGCTTAATAAAAAAGCGGACACATTTTTTAGTTATGCAGTTGATGGCAATACGATAACAGTTACAGCGCCCGTTTCTACCAAAGCAAGAACCGTAGAAATTTGGTTGCTGGGATGTAACGAAACCCAAAAAGTGAACATAGTACAACAAGCAACCACTGCCATTAATTCGATAAAACAAATCGATGTAAATGTGATGCCGAACCCTGTTTCGCAGTATCAAGCACTCACTATTTCATTGCCAAACGTATCAAAACCTTGCATAGGACAAATTGTAGATTTGAATGGACGAATTATGGATGAAATTAAACTGCAATCGGGAAATAACGCATATCCAATTCATCTAAAAAGCGGAATTTATGTTTTAAGTATTGTACAAAATGAAGTCAACTGCAAAGTGAAGATAATCGTTAAATAGCATATTCTTTTGAGAATGTACTGTATAATTATACAGGAATATTCGCTATAATGATATTAAATTGTCGAAAATGTATCATGTTTGGATAAAAAAGCATATTCAATTATAAAAAACACCCACTACTTTTACGCAGCGTTTTTTAAGAGTTCACTTTCGTTTTGTATTTAACAAATCGAATTGGGATTTTAGAGAAAATGGTATCTGATTTATTCCTTTTTTGTAAACACTTAAATTTATATTTTTTTATGAAAACTAATTACTTTTTTCTTTGGGTAGCCTGTGCTACCATTCTGTTTTTTTCTGCTGGGAAAGTTTCGGCAGCTGCGCCCAATCTGTATGAAGGGTTTAATTATTCGCTTGGAACAACAGCTCTTAACACCG
>CAIKVR010000435.1 GCA_903830915.1 uncultured Bacteroidales bacterium | reverse complement strand
CGGTGTTAAGAGCTGTTGTTCCAAGCGAATAATTAAACCCTTCATACAGATTGGGCGCAGCTGCCGAAACTTTCCCAGCAGAAAAAAACAGAATGGTAGCACAGGCTACCCAAAGAAAAAAGTAATTAGTTTTCATAAAAATTAAATTTAAAAGATTTACATATTAACAAATAAAGTGAGAATTTCTCCGATATACTACTTCGTTTTATAGAATTCAAAACGAATCTGACTTTAATAATAATTCTTTTACAAAGATAGAAAGTGTTTTCAATAAATATATATGCATTCTTATCCAATCATGATACATTTTCGACAATTTAATATCAATACAATATTGAACTAACTATATGTATAGTATCTCCCACACGATTAAGTGTAAACCTTACTTAGTCGAGCTTTAAAAAGTGCATAATGATAAGATTATCAACAATATACTCTTTAAAATAGTTGTATATATCTGCAAGATTTTGTATATTTGATGCGTAATTCTTGCAAATAAATTATGCTATCAAAGAAGAAAGATACAACACAAGGCAGTATGTTTTTTGGATTGGAGGACACACTAAACCAAAAACATCCAATGTATATTTTAGCCAATAACGTAAATTGGCAGTTGTTTGAAGATTCGTTCGCGCCATTGTATTGTTCAGATAATGGACGTCCAGCCAAACCGATTCGTTTAATGGTTGGGTTGTTGATTTTAAAGCATTTGCGCAATATCTCTGATGAAAGTGTGGTTGAGCAATGGAGTGAAAATGTTTATTACCAATACTTCTGCGGTCAGAAAGAATTTATTCCTGTTGAACCTTGCGAAGCGTCGGAGTTAGTTCATTTTCGTCATAGGATTGGAGAATCCGGGATTGAATTGATACTCAAAGAAAGTATTCGAATTAATGGCAATGACAGCCATGATTCGACGGCCAGTATTGACACTACTGTTCAGGAGAAGAATATCACTTTTCCCACAGATAGCAAATTGCACCGAAATATTATTGACAAATGCAGGAAGATAGCAGAGAAAGAAAATCTCCCGATTCGTCAAAGCTATACACGAACATTAAAGAAATTGAGTTTAGATCAACGCTTTAGGAATCACCCACGCAATAAGTGGAAAGCCCGAAAAGCCGATAGAAAAGAAAAAACTATTGCCGGCAGATTAGTTCGTGAGTTGGAACGTAATTTATTACCTAACTCCAGGTATGAATCACAGATTGATTTGTTTAAGCGGATTTTAAGTCAGAAAAAGAGCGATAATAATAAGATTTATTCAGTACATGAGCCTGATGTTCAATGCATATCGAAAGGTAAAGAACATAAAAAATACGAGTTTGGGAATAAAGTTTCAATTATCTACACCCAAACAACAGGAGTGATTATTGGAGCTATGGGTTTTAGAAATCCTTATGACGGACATACCGTAGAACCAGCACTTGAACAAGCCGAGAGGTTATTGGGGAAAAGAACGATAAAAACATTGATTGGAGACAGGGGATACAAAGGGAAAAGGCAAATAAACGAAACAACAATCGAAATACCAAAACCATTTAGTAACAAAAAGCAATCTCAATATCAACAGAATAAACTTAAAAAGCAATTCAGAAGAAGAGCTGCCATAGAACCCATTAACGGTCATTTAAAAACAGACCACCGCTTAAATCGCAATTTCTACAAAGGAATTACGGGCGATAATATTAATGTAATGCTTGCTGCAGCTGCGTTTAACTTCAAAAGGATGATGAACAAATGGAAATCATCTTTTTGGCTTCAATTTAAAATGCTATTTGATATCATGATAGACCGATGGTTTACTCAAAATAAAATACAACTAAAAAATATATGGGCTTTTTAAGGCTCGACTACTTAAACAATGAGTATTTCGCTAACAAAAAAAATGCTCAATATTAATATCAAACATTCTTTCCTGTCTTTAAAAAACTAATTTATCGTAAACGTACTTTTAAGACATTTCATGCCTGATTCGTTTTAAACGGATCGTTGTTTAAATACTCCGGAGATAATGAGGCGCCTTCGCCAGGACCTCCCGGAGGCGCAGAATCGAGTTGAAGCGATATTTCGTTATCTAATGTAATGCAAACTATCTCGGGAGTAGTATATACTTGTTTTTGATTTTTCGTTACCATCTGATTTATTTTTAGTATAATCGGAGTGCGACCAAAAGAGGCTGTGTAAAAACTCCGTGATATAATTTCATCACATCAGAATTTAAGTCAATCAACCTCTAAATATTAAATTATTTTTTATTTATTCGGAAATAGTCTGTTTTTTAGAAAGAAAACAGACTATTTCTAATTTTAAGCCACTTGAGTTGCATATTTATCAAGCTTATTCAATAATTCTGACATAGGACAGATATTGAACAAGCGACGCAAATTATAACAAGTTGCATAAAGGTCTACTTCTATCTGAACTTTCTTTTTTGTTGTAAGTAGGAGTGGAATCTTGCCCATCCATGTTTTAATTGTCCCAAACACGTGTTCTATAATGGCTTTTCTACGCTGAAATTTTTGTATATATTCCTCTGTTTTTGACCGTCTTCGGAATTCCATCATTTCCTTAAAATTGCTTCTTACTTCTACTCGCCTACCATGGGTTTTATCTTTTGTGCATACTCCAAATAAAGAACAGTTTTTGCAAGGATTCTTTGTTACTTGATAAATTGTAATACACTCTTCATTTTTTGTTTTTTCAAATTTGCGGACAAGTTTTTCTCCTTTTGCACACTGAAAGCAATCTAATTCTTGATTATATTCAAAAGTTACTCCCAATGCTTCTTTTCTCATTTCTGTGGTTTCTGGCATTGCTACAATACACTCTGTAAAACCATTTGCTTCAACGTCCAACATTTCACTTGTGGTAGCATATCCTTTATCGGCTAAAGCAGTTTCGGGATAAATTCCTATCTGTTCTTTGCTGGCTTCTACATTCTGTTTCAGCAGTTTTTGGTCGCCACCGTCCAACGATACAAAGTCTGAGGTTATCATCATGTTCTTTGAGTCTACTCCCATTTGTACATTATAACCAGGCATGTAACCATCAAGAGATTTCATCTTTCTTGCATCTGCATCATTGGAATAATAATCTTTAATACCTTTTTTCCTCCATCAATGCTAAGAGTTGAGTTTGTTCGTTGAGCTGATTTGTTAGATGGGCTATTTGTGCGTTAAGTCGGATGACTTCTAATTCAGGTGCTGTAGCCAAGTCTTCCTGGTTCTCTTTACAATCATTTGAGTCCAAAAGTTTGACATAAGATTCTAAATCCTTTTCCATTTCAAAGATACGTTTCTTTACATCGTTCAAATTGATAGAATCTTTCTTGGCTAAAGCTTTTACTTTGGTTCCATCGAAAGCTTGGATCGAACCACTTATAAAGCCTTCATTTTTAAGAAATAAACGAAACTCTTTAGCCATAGAAGAAATCAACTTTCCATTATCTTTTCGGAAATCAGAGATTGTTTTGTGATCAGGTCTATCATTACCCAGAAGCCAAATTACCTCCATATTTCTATAGGTTTCTGCCTCTAAACGGCGACTGCTATTGATACGATTTAAATAGCCATATAGAAAAAGCATCAACATGGCTGCTGGGTTATAAGCTCGGCGTCCAGTCTTTTTGTGACCTTTATCGTTTTGAAATAAATGAGGCTTCTCGTTATAGAACTTTAGCACTAATGCACTGATAAATCTTACTGGATTGTCTGGAGAAACCCAGTCTTCTAACTGATTCTCGAGAACCATCTGATATCTATTTATATCCCTGATTGCCATTTTACTGCTCTTTTATTATGTCATAAAGATACAATATTTAAGGCAATTGTCGAAATATAAATCAAACTTTTTCTTCATTATCAATAATATAGTTGAGTTTTTACACAACCTCTTTGAGTCACGCCCTCACTAATGAAAGAAATATACTTTACTGAATCAAGATTTTCTGTACCGAAATACCTTTATCCGTTTTGGCTCTTATCAAATATACGCCGGCATGAGGCATTGTAATTACTGAACTTACTGCCAAATTTTGTTTATTGATCAGGCATGTACCAACTACGTTATACACTTCTATTGAAAAAGCGTCATTCAACAATTGAATGGCTTTATCCTTTACTGAAACCACAACTTCGTTTTGATATACTGGATTTAACCCTGTAGCAATCGCTAACGTCAATATAGGGTATCCGTTATTGGTTTGGGGCGTGTTATCAACCT
Organism: uncultured Bacteroidales bacterium; assembly: GCA_903830915.1. Taxonomy (GTDB): domain Bacteria; phylum Bacteroidota; class Bacteroidia; order Bacteroidales; family Paludibacteraceae; genus Paludibacter. The sequence continues at coordinate 1,437 of CAIKVR010000435.1, read as the reverse complement.
TCCATTTAACTGGGTTTTGACCGTTGTTAAGAGTAGTAATAAAGGCAGGGTCCTGCAATCCTAAAATATCTTTTATCACTGTGGTTGATACATATGCGCCTGAAGTTAAGCCATCATTATAACCAACACCAGCTAATGTATAGCAATTTACAGGAATACCTCTGGCAGTATTTAATCCAATTATGCCTCCTAAACCGCTGATGGGTGGTGTTTTAGTATTGGTAACTGTTCCCGTATTATAGCAATTGGTTACAGCCGCAGCAGTTGAACCTGTAATTCCTCCGGCACTGGATGCAGCGGGATAAGCAGTAGATGTGGCTAAGGTAACAGAGCCGGTATTATAGCAATTGTGGATACTAGCCCCTGCTGCGACACCACTACCTACAATGCCACCCACGTAAGAGTTGCCGGTACTACCACCAACTGTAACAGTTACATTTCCTGTATTATAGCAACTTTCAACTGTTACTGCTACGCCAGTATAACCTAGAATTCCACCTGAATCACCATAGTTTGATCCTGTGGTTGTATTTAGGAACACTCCATTAACGGCTCCTGTATTATAACAACGGGTAATTAGGTTGGAAGTGCCACCCACTATTCCAGAAATACCAGCACACCTACCCGCTCCGGTGATAGTACCGGTATTGTGGCAATCCTGAATAGTAGAATTAGTGCTTTGACCTACAATACCTCCAATATTGAATGCTTTGGTATTAGCGCTTGGGGTAGAAACAATGTCGCCTGAAACGGGGGTGGTATTATAGCAATTACTGATGATTGATGTGGTTGCAGTGCAAGCTATACCAGCAGATCCACTGAGTCCGGTAATGCTGCCACTTCCGGTAAGTCCCAGATTTTTCACAGTGGCAGTATTTACAGTAGTGAATAAAGCCTGAGCAGCGGGATTAGCTAATTTTGTACCATCGAGTATAATATTGGAAATGCTAAATCCTTTTCCATCAAAAATAGCTCCGGCAGTCAACTGACCAAAAGTTTTTGCTCCGGCAAGATTATTAAAATCTAAATTATCGCCCAAGGCAAAGCATTTAGCACGCATAGTATCTGCAACAATAACAGTAGGTGTTGTAGCACCATTAGCTAAACCTGCGGCATACATCCACTGCTCGGGAGTGGTAATAATGATGGGGTTAGCTTCAGACTTGCCGGCGTTCGGAAGCTGTGTACCAAAACCGGTGGCTGTTGCGCCAGCCGAAGTCCAAACTGTAGCCATAGCTGAAATATTTAGCAGCACGGCAACAAGAAAAAATGTAATCTTTTTCATAACGTGAATAATTTGATTGTTTTAGGTAATATCACCCTATTGTACTTTAATTTGATAATTATTAGAGACCCAATAAACTTATTTTGTACATTTCAAAAGGAAAGAACCAAACGAATAAGTGTTGCAAATATAAAGTGTTTTCCAATCCGAAT
>CAIKVR010000434.1 GCA_903830915.1 uncultured Bacteroidales bacterium | reverse complement strand
GACATTACCTATTCCATTACAAACAATATTATCGGATATAATTCTGTTACTCCAAATTTTCATCGGTGAGCCCCCATTCCATGTGTAAATACCAGCCCCATCATCTTTATTTATACAGTAAGTATCAATTATATTATTTTTTATCAAAATATTATTTCCGGAAAAATCAATACCAAGATAACCCGTATTTTTTATAGTATTGTATTGAATCAGAGCACCCATTTTGGCCGATATGCCCAAGGCATTATACGTCCCATCACCGTTCATACCCATGCCCGGAAACATGCCGGTATTTTGTATTACATTGTTTAGCAAGCTGCAAAAACCTGCATTTGTAGCCGAAGTAGTTATTCTTACTGCATTGTTTAAACTATTGGAAATTGTATTGTTATTAAGTTGCAAATCACCATAGATCTGGTTCAAATCAATGCTACATTCACCCGACATATTTAAATCACAGTTTTCAATGCTTAAAGTATTTACATAATTCCCATAAATTGCTTTGGTATTCGCACCTTCAAAAGAAATGTCTCTTATTTTAATGTAATTATATGAATTTATGGAGAGTAAATTATCTATGGTTGACACTTTGATTTGTTGATTCGATGGAATTGCATTAAAGTACATTTTAATTTTCTTGTTCACTTTATCGTAACACCAGTCTCCATTTTCGGTAAGCGTAGATACATGATTCTGAATAAAATAACCATTGAGATTGACAATAGAATAGTAAGTAGACCCATCGCTTTCAAATTTCAACGTATTTCCAACATGGGAAGTGATAACAGTTGAGTTAATTATCCAGTGATTTTTTCGAATAGCTATCTCACCACCTGTCCAGTTGGGCGTATCCGTTAATTCATTATCGGTAATCTGCGTATTATCAACATGACTTTCCAACGTTAAATATCCACCATTTGCTGCATTCAATTTTGGATATCGTCCTACCGGCTGTACATTGTCATTTAACAGAACGCATTTAATTGACGCTTTGCTATTGGGAACATCGGCTTCATAAATGCTATTTCCTAAAGATGCCCACGAACTAATAGTGCTAAATCCTGATATTATTGGTTTATTGCCAATACCATAAGCACCAATGACGATAGGATTTATGTTTGTGCCAGATTTGGCAATATTCAAAGTCCCGAAAAAAGTATCGCCCCGTTTGAAAAGAATAGAATCACCAGGTTGTATGATAGCAAAATTAGCATTTAGCTTATCAATTGAACTCCATGTTGTAGCCGGATTTTGAGCTTCTAATGCAGTTCGGTTATCATTCCCATCTGAGGTTGAGATATAATAATTAGTTCGAGCAATACCTTGAGGTAATGAAATTCCAAAAAGAAGTAACAACAAAATAATTAAATACTTAGCGTACTTCAAGTCAAGAATGTATATTGAATTTTTCATAAATCTATGAGGTATTTTTGAACTGAGTTTATTGAAAATATTCCTGATAAGTTGTTTTGAAATATCTTGATTTTCAATTAATCAAAATCAAATTTAAATTTCATTTCTGACGAATAAAATAAACCAGTCGATTGAGCGGCACATTCATTTTTACCGTTTGACCTCCTTTGTATTTTATGCCTAAATCGTCAATCCAAAGGCCTTTGGGTAGTTTTACATTTCTTGTTTCGCCTTTATTAACCATAGGTGCCACCAAATATTTATCACCCAGCATATATTGGTCGTTGCAGCTTTCAAAGCCCTGATTCGGGAATGAATATTCTAAATGACGAACAATAGGTTCACCATCCTGAGCGGCTTTTGCGGCTAATTCGTAGATATAATCTCCCATTTTAGCATGAAGTAATGCGGTTTCACGGCAAATAGCCAAATGTTTCTCGTCAAGCACTCTCCATGGTGTTACTGAAAACTGCATCATGGGCATCAACGCCTGAATTTGTGCAGAACGAATCATTAATTCCTGATCAAAAGTGTTGAGATCAATTTTTTCGAAAACCGACAATAAACCACCACCAATCATATCCGGACAAGTGAACGGATAACCAATTAAACCGGCAGAAATCATGTCAGGAACAAGTATTTTCAAATCATCCCACGAAAAACCTTTATCTTGCAGACGTTGAGCCAGAGGCTGATTGCCATTTTTCCAACAAGCACGGAATTCATTGAAATCAAATTCAGCTCCTAATTTTCCATACATTTCGGCCTGTTTTTCTCCGGTGGTATTTGTAGCTTCATTAATATATTGTCCAGTACCTTTTTTATAAAATAAAAAATCTGCCGCATCGAACTTGAATCCATCAACACCATATTTGGTTTGCAGGTTTTTCAATTGACCTTTCAACCAATCCATTGCTTTGGGATTGGTCAAATCCAGACAGGCACTGTAACCATTCCACCAGTTAATCAAAGCAGGCTCTTTGCTTTCTTTTTTAAGTACCAAACAACCTTTGCTTGCTAATTCTCTAAACTCTTTACCATCGGGGCTAACAAAGGGAGTTATCCACAGCATAACCTTAAAATTCTTTGCATGTAGGTAATCCATCATCCCTTTTGGATCGGGGAAAGTATTGGCATCAAACTCAAAAGTGCCGTAATCTTTTGACCATATATCGTCAATCATAAATACTCCAGTCGGAAACCCATTTTTCAATACATTGTCGGCATATTTGATAATGTCTTTTTGATTCTGATTGTTCCCCAATTCAATCCAAGTATTGTATTGCGGCATTTTGAACATCAAGGGATTGGGGGTTTTACCCGAAGCCGGAAAATATTTGTCTTTGGCTGCCACATAAGCATCACGCAAAGTTTTTCCAGCTAAAACCACATCCAGTTTTTCAGTATCTGAATAAAGAATCAAATTCCCATCTTTCAATTCGAAAGCGAATGGTTCGTTACTCCAAACATAACGACCCATATTAGATATAAGAAGCGGTGCTGCCTGATTACCAAGGTTGTCGTTCAGGTCTTTTTTTTCAGTGTTTGCCTCAAAAGGTTGAAATCGAATGTCTTTCAAAGGAGTATTACACCAAGCTTTTGCAGCAAAAGCTCCATACCATTTTTCACCGGACAAGGGTTGAATTTCTGTGTTGAATTTTTCGGCAAAAACACTTACCGAACAAATCAGCAGCGTAATAGCTATCATTAAATTCTTCATAATCTGTGATTTTTAAATTGTAATTAATTTATAAGTTGATTCTTTTCCAATAATTCTTATTCTGCCCTATACAATATGAATTCATTTACAGCAGGAGCATCTTTTTCATTTTTCAATAACAACCGAAACTTTTGTGCTGTAACCGGTGAAAATCTTTGTGTGCATCCGGTTCCGACTGTTACATTTTCAATTATTTTTTCCCAGTCTTTCCCATCAAAGAATTGTAATTCGTAACTTTGTTTGATATTACTCCAAATTTGCCAAGGTTCAATCAGCGACAAACATTGAATCGCAGTTGGAATTCCTAAATCAACCTCCAAGGTGGCAGTTTTTTCTCCTTTTGCTGCTCTCCAAACAGTTTTGGGTTCTCCGTCGGTTAAGTTGATTGTCATAACGCTATCTTCCGAAGAAGATGCAATTACCTTTTTACTCGACGTTGGAACTGGCGAAACAATTGGTTCACCTTCAAACTGAATAACAACAACCGAAGCAATTTTATCAGGTGCATAAGAAGGTAATTGAATGACAGAGTTTTCCTTTCTTCGTGTAATTTTCAAAGCAATTTTATTGTCAACCATTAAATTAGCTTTGGATATTTTATTGGTAAAAGGTACAACCAACTTTCCATCTTTAGGCCAGTCGAAAACATGCAGATACAAGGTTTGCCCTTTTCGGGTAGCACGTCCCCACGAGAGAAACGGGAATGGACTTGACCGCGTGCCGTATATTCCATCACCGTTAATTTTCATCCAGTCACCAATTTCACGCAAGTTTTGTTGACAAACTTCGGGAATTACGCCATACGCATTGGGTCCAACATTCAACAATAAATTTCCACCTTTGCTGACGATGTCTATCAGGTTTCTCAGCAATTCTGTTGTGCTACTCCAGCGGTCATCCCACGCATTATAGCCCCAATTTCCGTTCATGGTCATACATACTTCCCAGTTCCGACCCGGGAAACCAGTGGCAGGTACATAAGATTCTGGCGTTTCCAAATCGCCACCCATATCAGCACCTAATCTGTTGTTTGTAATGATATTTGGATATTGTTTCAACAAATCAGCGAATCTCTGAGTCATCTCTTTGGTCATATTTGTGGGCGTATCCCACCAAAGAACAGCCACATCGCCATAATTCGATAATATCTCTTTTACCTGTGGCACAGCAACGCTATCGATATATTTTTTCATATCACCTTTATGCGTTTCATCCCATTCCACATTTCCAGAAATTGCTCCACCGGGATGATACCAGTCCTGAGCTTGAGAGTAATAGAAACCCAATTTCATGTCGTATTTCCGACAAGCTTCGGCCAATTCTTTCAATACATCACGCTTAAAAGGCGTTGCATCAACAATATTATAGCCATCAACATTCGTTTTAAACATGGCAAAACCGTCATGGTGTTTAGCAGTAATCAGCATGTATTTTTGACCGGCATCTTTGGCCAGTTTCACCCATTCTTCGGCATTAAATTTGGTTGGATTAAATTGACTTGCAAATGCTGCATAATCTTTTCTTGATATACCAGCTCTTTTCATAATCCACTCACCATGTGTTGTATTATCTCCCCATTTCCCCGCCGGAACCGCATAAAGTCCGAAGTGAATAAACATGCCAAATTTTGCATTTTTCCACCATTGCAGTTTAGGATCGTTCTGCTTGGAAGTGGCAATTGCATCAGGATTTTGAGCCAAAAGGCCAGTTATATTTATTATAACAATTGCAATTACAAGAATTGATTTAAAAATAACTTTCATGATTATTCTATTGTGATTATGATTTCATATTCTAACAACCAAGAGGATTGAATAACACTTATGGTTCATTTTCAATACTTAAGGTATCGAAACTATTTGTTTCGTGTAGGTAGGGCCTTTCGATTTTACAGAACCATCTTTCTCAAACCATACAGGATCTATCACCAACATTGGTGTTTTCCCTTCTACTAAACCATGGCAGGAAATCCACAATCGGCCATCAGGCCCTTTGAATATGGCATTATGCCCAACCTGATCAAATATACTATTGGGGTCGCCTGTCCACTCAAAGCCATTTTTCAAACAAGTCGGCTTACTTTGTCCACCATAGAAGGAATCTTTACTGTGTTTAACCCATGGTCCAGTAATTTTAGTTGCGGTGGCATAGCCAATTTCGTAACCACGTGTCCAACTCGAATAAAACAGATAATAGGTTTTGTCGTGTTTGATGACATAAGAACCTTCAATACCTATTGCATCCCAAGTATGGTATTTTTGCACTTTTGGAACTGGACGCCCATCGTAACCGGGTATTTTGACAATATTTCCTATTGAATCGAGCGCATAGTCAACTTTTCCTGGTTGAATGGCAGATTGAGGTTTTGTAAGGAATCTTCCGCTTGCCAAATCCAGTTGGGCAAAACCAATTCCGAATTCTCGACCTGAATTCCAAAATGCCCAAACCTTACCATCTGTGTCTCCAAAAAAAGTAAGATCATTACCTGCCGTGAGTGGTTTTTCGTCAGTAATCACTTTATAGGGTCCGGTAATTTTATCGGCTACAGCATATCCAACATGTTGATAAATGTATCCTAAACTATCATTTTGACAGCTAAAACTCGCATAATATTTTCCGGCAAACTTATGGATTTCGGGTGCCCAAAATCGGCGATAATACCATTTTTTACTTGAAGGACGTTCTAAAATATATTTTATAAACTCCCAATTTTTAAGATCTTTTGAACTATACAAAGCAATGCCTTTATTGAGTTCTCCGGTTTTTTCCTGTGTACTCCAGTGAGGATAGGAAGTTCCGGTCATATACCAGGTATCTCCATCACGCAAAACCTGACAGTCACGCAATCCTTTGGGATCTATACCTGTTTTAATTGGATTTTGGTATTCAAAAACCTGTGGTTTCATTGCGAAAATAAAGCTACAAAAACTTAAAATAATGATAAATAAAAGTAATCTTTTCATTTTTAAGAATTAATTTAACAATAGATTAATCAATTTTAATTGGTTTATTTAATCTCACTGGTTGACTCCAGGTATTTTTGCCATCATATACGGCAGTAATCAGGTAAGTTATCATTCCATTTTCAATGAAAAGTTGTGGTCGTTCCCTTCTTGTACAATTTAGAAAAGTATTGTCATTATACTCAATATCATGGTTGTAAACTACCACTGGATTATAGGGCTTCCAGTCCTTAAATCCATCTACTGAAAATAAATGGACTCCCCACCTTTCATGTCCACTTAGTCCGCCAACATTGTCTTCGCAAACAATATGATATTGATTGTCAGCTTTAAACAGATAGAAATCTTCCAGTTTACATGTTGGAGATAAATTATCGTTAACAGTTTTGTAAACTCCATTATATATATCTGATTCTGCTAGAACCACCCTTAACTGAGCGTCACGATATAGTAATTTTACTTTAGAGCCATCAATTAATATGGCTGGATTGTTTGATTCTGAATCAATAATTGGCTTGTCAGACCTTTTCCATGGTCCGGTAATTGATTTTGAGCTGGCATATCCGATTCGTCTCAACAGTAATTTGGAATTATTGAAATACGTTGTGAAATCACTTCCTATATAAAACAATACATACTCGTTTCCAATTTTATGAATGGTGGGGTTATGAGCCATTTGTGAATCCCAGTAAGAACTGTCCCTTTTACCAATAACAACTTCCTGAAATTTAAAAGGACCTAAAGGTGATTTTGAAGTAGCCCTTACAATTTCAGAATTTTTTCGATAGCCTTCGGGAAAATCACCTGTTTTTTTCCAACGCGAAGCAAACAAATGATAAGTTGATCCAACCTTTATCATTGAACCGCACCAAACCCAGTAACCCTCCATTC
>CAIKVR010000433.1 GCA_903830915.1 uncultured Bacteroidales bacterium | reverse complement strand
TTATGCAGTTACTACCAATACTGCTTACCATTATGTTTTGAATAATGTATTGTGGAATAATATTGATGAAACTGCTGCTGTGAAAAATTTATTAATTCCAAATACACAAGGCGCAGGCTCTGTTAGCAATAATGTAATGAATGGCGGGATGTCATATTCTACCAGTTTGGCTACCGTAGCTAACAATCTGACCGATTTAAGCAATACAAACACCGATGCCACTAAAGTAGCAAAATTTCAAAATTCCACCTCAACTATCGGGAATACTACTGATTTATCTACAGAAAAGTCAGATTGGAGAATCCTTTCAACTTCATATTTGGTTGGGAAAGGAACTGGAATACCGAATTCCCCAACAGGAGTAGCTCCAAAGGATAAATCAGGAGTTGCATTTGCAAGCACCCCTGCAGTAGGAGCTTATGAAGGTTATGAAGGTCTTTCAGCACCTACTATTACTGGAATTACACCGGGCAATGCACAAATTTCAGTGGCATTTACAGCCGGTTTAGCTGGTAATTCGGCAATCACAAACTACAAATATTCAACCGATGGAGGTGCAACTTTTACAGCCTGTGTTCCTGCTCAAACCGTTAGCCCGATTGTGATTGCAGGTTTAACCAATGGGACAACATATAATGTACAGATTAAAGCAGTCAATGCCATAGGTGATGGCACTCCAACTTTAAGTAAAATAGCAGTACCCTCAGCCACTGCAACTACTCCGGGAGCACCAACTATTACTACCATTACACCCGGAAATGCTCAACTTTCGGTTGCATTTACCATAGGCTCTGATGGTGGTTCTGCTATAACCACTTATAAGTATTCAACCGATGGAGGTAATACTTTCCCAACCCGTCAAACTGGTACAACCGCAAGCCCGATTGTAATTACCGGTTTAACCAATGGGACTCCATACAATGTACAGATTAAAGCGGTAAATCCCAATGGCGATGGTACAGCAACAGCCAGCACTGCTTCAACGCCGTTTACCACACCCGCCGCACCAACAGGAGCGGTAGCAACAGCCGGTGGAAATATTACTGCTGCAACTGCCAATAAGGCGCAAGCTTCAGTCAGTTTTACTGCACCTTCAAGTAATGGTTCGGCAATAATGTATTACACTGTAACTTCCAACCCGAATAATTATGCCCCTGGAATTGGTACCGGTAGTCCGATAGTTATTTCAGGATTAGCAAGTAATACATCTTACACTTTTACAGTTACAGCTACAAATGCTGCCGGAACAAGTACAGCAAGTACTCCTTCAACCTCTGTAAAAACATTAACTTTAGATCAAACTGCTACAGGAGCAATTCCAAGTGCTCCGACCAATGGCACTGCAACAGTAACAGATGGACAGGTTTCGCTTGCATTTACAGCACCTTCTTACACAGGTGGTTCTGCCATTACAGATTATAAATACTCAACAAATGGTGGATCTAACTGGACATTACGTTCAGGTTTTGCAAACCCTATTGTCATTACAGGTTTAACTAATGGTTCGACTTATAATATATCCATTAAAGCAGTGAATGGAAACGGTGATGGGTTGGCAAGTACTGCATCCACAGTTACAGTTTCCAATGTCCCTGTTGCTCCGGTTATTACAAATATTGCAACTGGTAATGGTCAACTTTCTGTTGCCTTTAATGCGCCATCTGCTAACGGATCAACTATTTCTAATTACAAATACTCAACGGATGGTGGTCAAAGCTTCACAGCTTGCGCAACACCTCAAACCACCAGTCCAATTGTGATTACAGGCTTAACCAATGGTACAACTTATAATGTACAAATTAAAGCGAAGAGTAATAATGGTGACGGATTGGCTTCATTAACTTCTTATGCTACCCCAGCCTCTACTCCAAGTGCGCCAACAATTACAGTTATTACTGCCGGAAACAGTCAATTATCTGTAGCATTCACAGCTGGTGCAAATAATGGTTCAGGTTTAACCAACTATAAATATTCAACTGATGGTGGAACAACATTTATTTCGGCAGGTTCTACCAGCAGCCCGATTGTGATTACAGGGTTAAGCAATGGAACAACGTACAACGTTCAGCTCAAAGCGGTGAATGCAAATGGTGATGGAACTGCAACTGGAAATACTTCGGGAACACCTTCAACAATTCCAAGTGCGCCAACGATTACGGGTATTACTGCCGGCAACGGTCAATTATCAGTTGCCTTTACAGCTGGTGCATCAGGTGGTTCAGTGATTACCAACTATAAATACTCAACGGATGGTGGAACTTCATTTACTTCGGTAGGATCTACCAATAGCCCGATTGTCATCACAAGTTTAACAAATGGAACAACGTACAATGTTCAGCTCAAAGCGGTGAATGCCAATGGAGATGGAACTGCAACAGGAAGTACTGTTGGAATTCCTTACACCGTTCCCGATGCACCAACCGGTGTGTTGGCTACAGCCGGAAATGCAAAAGCTTCGATAGCATTTGTTGCACCGGCGAACAATGGTGGTTCAGTTATAACCAGTTATACGGTTACTTCCAATCCGGGGAATATTAGTGTATCAGGAGCAATCAGCCCATTAACAGTAGGTAGTCTGACCAATGGTCAGGCGTACACTTTTACTGTTAAAGCTACTAATGTCGCTGGTGTAAGCTCAGCTACAGCTTCCGGGTCAGTAACTCCAGATGCAGTAAATAACATTATTGCTGTATCTTCACCAACTCCAACTTCAATTTCTTCATTAACACTAACACCGGTAAGTGATATTTCTATCGCAACTGATGCTACGTTAACTGTAGATGCACCAATTCAGGTAAATAGTATTTCAGTAAATCCAAATGCAAAACTCGATTTATCTTCTAATACACTGTCAGTTTCAGATTTAATTCTTATAGCTGACAAAATAAATGCACCAAGTGTAAGTGTTACTAAAGCAATGTCTGTAAGCGGAAATATGAAATTGTTGAAAACATTGGATAACGCAAAATGGTATTTTATATCTTTTCCTTGCGATGTGGCTGTAGATAATATCACTCAGGTTTCAGGTGCAGGCACTTTGGGTACTATTGGAACAAAATGGTGGGTAAAATATTACGATGGGGCAAGCCGTGCAGTAAATAACGGATTAACCTCCAACTGGAAACAAATGACTTCAGGACAAACTCTCATAGCTAATCAGGGCTATATCATTGGGTTGGATAATACCTTGACCGGTGATTACGTATTAGCTTTCCCTTTGAATAACAGTCTGGTCACGAGTGCTGAAGCATCCAAAACTGTGGGGCTTACAGCTTATGGCGAAGGAACTTCAACTCCTGCTAACAGTGTAGGTTGGAACTTGGTAGGAATACCTTACCTGAGTAAGTTTACCGGTAGTGGCGTAGGTGCTAATTACCTGACTCTTTTCAATGGCACTACATACTCACAATCAACGAGTACGGGAGTTAGTAGTATCAATCCTTTTGATGCATTCTTTGTCCAAGCTAGTACTACAGGAACTAATCCTACAACAACAAACCTTTCGTTTGCATTGGCAAGTCGCCAATTGGTTCGAAGCATGGTAGATACTAATACTTCAGAACAAATTCAGTTGAATTTATCAAATGGAACTGGTACCGATAAGACCAATCTGATCATGGACGATACGCAAAGTCCCGGCTATCAGATTAATGAAGATTTGGGAAAATGGCTCACCACTGGAACTGAAATTCCTCAGGTCTACACTGTGCTGGATGGAATAAGTTATGCTTACAATGCATTGCCAATGAATAGTGTATCGAATCTTCCCGTTGGGATTTATACCAAAACGGCACAATGGACTACCATTCATGCAGATGCAGCACAAGCACCTAATCTTTCAAAGTTACTTCTAACGGATATTACGACCGGCTCAACTACAGATTTGTTATCAACTGATTATAGTTTCACTTCTGATGCAGGTATAAATAACTCCAGATTTATAATTACGGCACAGAGAGTTTCAACAGAAAATACTGTTGGAACAAAAACCGGCGAACCCGCTATCTCAGTTTTAGATGGAAAGTTAGTGCTAAATAATACAAATGGCTTACAAATGATTCGGATTTTTGATACTATGGGCAGAATGGTTTTCAATCAATCAATTAACAACATTGCCAACATTGCTATTCCGCTAACAGCAAAAGGAATGTTTATTGTTCAATTGGAGTCCGGATTAAAAAGTTGGACTAATAAGATTATTAATCAATAATAGTCTATATCAAAAAAAACCAACCCATAAAAAACCCTTGTAAATAAATAATATTATGACCACAATAGTCCCAAAAAAAATCTACAACACACCATCAATAGAGTTGATAAAACTCGATAACGAAATTTCATTGATTCTTGAATCTGCAGGTTCCAATCCCGGAGAACCAGGTACTACGGGATCTTTATTCGTGCCGGAGCATTTTAATAATGATCCGTTT
>CAIKVR010000432.1 GCA_903830915.1 uncultured Bacteroidales bacterium | reverse complement strand
TTCAAATTCCAACGCTTCTTTGTAAAGTGCTATCGGCATGTGATGTGTGGCATTCCAGTCGTAACGTGCCATAAGCCCAACAAAATATTTCTCAACAGCGATAACCGCCAGGTTATAGAGCATGTCGTTATCGAAACGCGATTTTTCACTGTTTATACTGTTTGATAAGGTTTTATAAAAACCGTTTGCATATTGTAAACTCGAAATGGCCAATGTACGCATTTCTTCGTCGGGGATAATTGCTTCTGACATAATTTGTTGATTTATAGTTTGTAATTTGCCGAAAACTTTTTCTTCCTCGAATATATTTCGGTGTATAGTCCGAAAAGTTCTTCTTTTGTGATCGAACGTTTTAAGATTTCGGCTTTTTCTTTTATATCTGTAAGTAGTTGCTTGCACACATTGTCATCAACAGGTAAGTGGGCTTCATTCAGATAATGTATTAATGTAGCCTTTCCGCTGTGTTTGCCAATCAGGAAATCATCTTCTTTTCGTCCTACACGCTCTGCTGGAATAAGCTGGTAGGTGTTTCGATCCTTAAGCAAACAGTTGGTATGAATACCGCTCTCGTGAGTCAAAACGCTGCTGCCGGTTATGGGCTTGCTAACACTTTGCAAGCGGTTTGATGCCTGAGCCACGTATGCGCTAAGCTCAGTAAAACTTTTGGTATGCAAACCACTATTGATTCCGGCGCTCAGTTCCAATGCCATAGCTACTTCTTCCATGGGGGCATTACCGGCTCGTTCGCCAAGTCCGTTGATAGTTGTGCTCAGGCAATTTGCACCGGCCATATAGGCTGCTACCGTGTTGGCTGTCGCCATTCCAAGGTCGTTGTGCGCATGAATCTCTAACGGAAGTTCAGCCTCTACACTACGAATGGCTGTAAACAGTTCGAAAGTAGTGATCGGGTTGAGTATGCCTACCGTATCGGCCAACCGAACACGCGATGCACCAAACGCTTTGGCTGTGCATACAAAGTCTTTCAAAAAACCGATTTCAGCACGCGAGGCATCTTGTGCGCCAATAGTTACATAGTCGAACATGGGTATTGCAAATTCAAGTAATTCAATCAATTGACTCATTACCCAGTTTTTGTCTTTGCTCATTGCTTTCATCAGAATATCTGAAACTGGGAAGGATATGTGTACACCATTTGTTTCGGCACGCGAAGCACACAGAATGTCATGTTTATTGGCACGACACCACGATAGTGTTTTAAATTTGAAGCCCATACGACACAGATTTCGAATTTCGTCTACTTCTGTTTCGCCCATTGCCGGAGTACCAATCTCCAGTTCGGGCACGCCTGCTCCATCGAGCAACGCAGCTATTCGTAGCTTTTCTGAAAACGAGAAAACAACGCCCGGGGCTTGTTCACCGTCGCGGAGTGTGGTGTCGATAAAGTATGGCAAATTACCCCCAGCCCCTAAAGGGGTGTCTGAGTTACTTTCGTTTTGTATGTTTCTTATATCTTTCATAAAGTACATTTTAAGAGACAGTACTAATCTAGTTCCCCTTTAGGGGTTAGGGGTTGTCTTTAATCTGCAATCGAATATTTTTCGCACAGCTCGCCTTCTTCCAAAGCGTCGAGAATTTCGTCGATAACGGATTCTGATTCTACTCCACCATACCAGTAGTTGTTTGGATGAACAACGATTACTGGGCCTTGTGAGCAAACGTTCAAACAAGCTGTACAGCTTACAGCAACGTCTAAACCGCGATCGGCAGCTTCTTCGGTTAAATACTGAAGCAAGTTTGTTGCTCCTTTTTTGTTACATGCACCTTGTGCATCACCGGCAATTCTGAACGAGTTGCATACTAAAATGTGATAATCTGGCTTTTTCATACGAATAATTTTTATGACCTCACCCCTGACCCCTCTCCTTGAGGAGAGGGGAAATGTGGGCTTGAATCGAATGTGTGAGTTATTTATGACTTGAATATTGATAATACAATCGTAAATTGTAAATGATTAAATTGTAAATGTTATCATCCGCACCCTTTTGCTTCGCCTTTACAGCTCGTGACACATTTAAATGCGTCAGGTTTGGCAATGGAACGAATCGCTTTGTTTTTGAACACCCCTTCTAATCCTTCATCGATAAGTCCGGTCATTTCTACTACCCGAACACCACAGCCATTAAGCATTGATTTTGGATTTTCACCGGCACCGCTTACCAAAATAGCGCGACAGTCTTTCAAAGCGCGGGCAGTCTCCAACCAGCGTACATCGCCACCACCTTTAGGGGGCATTTCGCGAACTTCCACATGCTTATATCCATTCTTTGTTTCCTCAAAAATATAGACTTTCATTGCTTCACCCAGATGTAAGTTTACCAATAAACCTTCGTTGGTTGCCACAGCCACATAAGGGCGGTTTGAAATGTCCATTTGTTCGGTACGTGAAGAATATTCTTTTAGCAATACATGTGTTTCGCTTAAATCCTGTCCGAGTAATCCTGCAGCATCGGCACGGCAGCGTGCACAGTGGCTCATTATCTTCAAATGATCGGAACAGAGGGTACGCACTTTGAAAATCATTTTTGTGTCGGGTTTATCTACTGTTTCAAACGGCGTTTCGGCTGTTGGAATCAGTGGAATACAGTTGATTACATCGGCTCCCAATTCAGCACAAACCCGTGCAACTTCCGGAATATGGTCTTCGTTGATACCCGGAATAATAATGGAATTGATTTTTACGGTAATTCCACGGGCTTTCAACTTAGGAATACATGCCAGTTGGCGTTCCAACAATATGGTTGCACCTTCCACACCGCGGTATACTTTTTTCTCAAATCGAACCCATTTGTAAATTTGAGCGGTAATCTGAGGATCAACAGCATTGATAGTAAGGGTTACATGCGATACATTCACTTCTGCAATGTCATCGATATAGGGTTCTAAATCAAGTCCGTTTGTTGAAAGACAGAATAATTTTTCGGGAAACTCAGCACTTACTTTGCG
Source organism: uncultured Bacteroidales bacterium (assembly GCA_903830915.1). Lineage (GTDB taxonomy): Bacteria > Bacteroidota > Bacteroidia > Bacteroidales > Paludibacteraceae > Paludibacter. The sequence continues at coordinate 1,595 of CAIKVR010000432.1, read as the reverse complement.
CATTGTTTCAAGTGTTTCTTTGGGGTTAGCAAACGGATCGCCGGGACCTGCAATACCAATTACAGCCAGGTTTTCTATTCTTCCGTCCAAATCTTTCAAGTATTCGACGGCCTGGAATGGAGCCAATACCGAAGATGTTACACCCGGACGACTTTCGTTTACGCAGTCGTATTTGCGATTGCAATAATTACACTGTATGTTACACTTTGGAGCTACTGGCAGGTGAACACGTGCATTGGTATGCTTTGCTTCTTCGTTGAAACAAGGATGTGCTTGTTTTCTTTCTTCGGTCATTTCCATAATCTTTCATTTAATATTTATTCATTTACCATTTACTATCTGTTCGACCACTACTTTAAATGGTCAATTGTAAATGGTCTAATGGTCAATTATAAGTATTTATACCCAATTGGCGAATTCTCCTGTTTGTATTCTATCAATGCGTTTACCACGCGGTCGAATAGTTCCTGTGTGCCGCGGTAACCCAGATGGTGTATGCGGTTTGCTCCGAAGCGGTCGTGAATGGGGAAACCTACGCGTACCAACGGAATTTTGCGTTCGCGGGCAATGTAATATCCTTTGCTGTTGCCCAATAAAAAATCAGGCTTAAATTCTTCTGCTTTTTCACGAAGCATTTCAAAGTCGGCTCCTTTAATCCAAAATGGTTCTACACCAATCTCTCTGCACCAGTCAGCAATGGCCGTTACAAAATCCTCTTCGCCGTAGAGCAATGCTTTTTTGCCAAATACATATTTGTGTGCATCCACATATCCGTCTACCAATCTTCCGCGCTCTTTGCGGTGCTTTTCCGGAATTTCATTTCCACTTATTTGTTTCAATGTTTCCATGAACCGATCACTGGCTTCAATGCCTATTGGCAATGGCATTGGGTTGTTTTTTATATAAAATGTGGATTCAAGCCATTCGCCGGCTGTTTGCAACGAACCTGAATTTTTTACCCGATTTACACCTTTATTGAAAGTGCTACCAAATTCGATTATCGCTTTTGAATTTCCCATTTTTGAAAGTTTCCAAATCGGTGTTCCGCCCGTTGGTATCAATTGGTATTCCGAAGTATATTCGTTGTCCAATGTTTCGCTATAATCAGGGAAAAGGATATGTTTTATTCCAAAGTCGTCCAATAATTCTTTGATATACCGAATATCAGCCGGCGAAACCATACCGGGGAAAATGGTGAGCAAATCATCCGTTTTCTCATGCTCAGCCAGCGTTTGTACTGTTGCCAACACGGTATTGTGAAAACCTTCGGCATGACTTCCGCAATAACTGGGCGTGGAAGCATTGATAAAGGTTGGGATTGCTTTAGCCGGTCCTTCAAAGTTTTCTTTGAAATTGCGGATATGTCCCGGAATATCTTCGCCGATGGTTTCTGACAAACAGGTAGAAGCAATACCAATTACACTCGGTTTATATTGTTTAATAATGTTTTTGATACCGGTGATAAAGTTTTTACTTCCGCCATACACGGTTGTTTCTTCACTGAAATTACTTGAGGCAATATCAACCGGTTCTTTGTAATGGCTAATCATGTAGCGGCGAATGTAGGTGGCACAACCCTGACTACCATGAATAAG
>CAIKVR010000431.1 GCA_903830915.1 uncultured Bacteroidales bacterium | reverse complement strand
CAGAGTTTTTCAGCACGCTTGCTGAAAACGTATTTCCGAAATCTATCGAAATTTTTTAAACGAATATCTTTTATAAACCAAACAGACGATTCTCGTCTAATTTTATGTTTAAATGTTGACTGAGTTTATCAGCAGACCCTACATACATCTGCATTTGCCCTAAATCCTGATGCACTAATTTGTCAGTTTTCAAGTCGATGATAACATAGCACTGAAGTAAGCGGTTGTAAAAAACCAAATCGACATAAAAATTTTCTTCGTCGAAGGTAAATCTCTTTTGACGTGCTTCAAACAAAAAACCTTTACCCAGTTCGAGCAAGAAGTTCTGAAGTTTTCCTATAATAGCTGTTTCCAAGTCCGATTCCGAATAGTGGTGCTTTTCTTGCAATCCAAGAAACTCCAGGGTAAGTGGATTTTTAATTATATCGCTGGCCTTTTCAATGGTTTGCCCTTGATGTGAGAGTTTTATTACCTCTTCTTTGTTTCGGCTAAGTGCCAGTCGTTGATATAAACTCGAATGGTACTGACGCGAAAGTTGTGGTTCTGACCATTGCTGCTTCAGTGCTTCAATTTCGTAGAACTTACGCTCCTCTATATTTTCAATCCGCATTAAAACGAGGTAATGCGACCAGCTCAATGTAAATTGTGGTAATTTAGCAGAAGCCTTCTGCCAAATTACATCTTCCTCAATTTCAGAGCTTTGAAATTCAGTAGAAGGCTTCTGCTGAATTTGAGCTTGAGAATATGTATTATAAAACTTACGCATATTTCGTAGGTTAGGTTCAGAAAAACCTCTACCAAATTTATCGGTAAGTTTAACAGAGAGTTCTTTTAAAACCGATTTGGCATATTCCGCCCGTAAATTTCCCTTTTGTTCATCTTCAACAATCATTTTCCCAATTTCGAAATAGGTATAAACCATTGTAAAGTTTACCGCAGAAGCAATTCTTTTGCGAGAAGATTCAATTAATTCTGCAATTTTAACGAAAAGATTATTGTTTATCTGTACATCACTCATATTTCAACCCTCCCAACTGTTTCTGAATCTCCTTTTCCATTTCTTTTTTAATTTCGTCCAATAATTGCTGTTCGGTAGGCAAATACAGTTTGTATTGGCTTGCCAATATGGTCTGGTTCAATTGCGTCCGCAATTGAATTATTACTTCTATTCATTGTTTCTATCCGCATTAGCCTGATTAAATTGTATTTTTAGCATTTGTTTTTCCCTTTCTATCTCTGCAATTAATTCTTCTTCAGTGGGCAGATAGGGTAGGTATTTGGTAGCGAACAATTGTTTGTTTTCATTCAAAACAGAGTATCTGGCAATTGTACTATCCGTTTCGGTACAAAGCAATATACCAAGGGTTGGATTGTCTTTGGGCTGTTTTATCAAATCGTCGTACATTTTTACATACATATCAATCTGTCCAATGTCCTGATGACTGATTTTATCAGTTTTCAAATCAATCAAAACAAAACAATTCAATATGTAGTTGTAAAATACCAAATCAATAAAAAAATCGTTCGTTTCGGTACGTATAAGTTGTTGACGAGCCACAAAAGCAAATCCTTTGCCCAGTTCAAGCAAAAACTGCTGTATATTGCTGAGCAAAGCTTTTTCAAGTTCCATTTCGGTAATTCCTGCATTGACGGGCAACTTGAGAAATTCCAAAACAGCAGGGTTCTTGATAAATTCAAAGGTGTTATTATCAAACTTTTCTGTTTTTTCTCTCATTTCATCAATTACCGGTTCTTTTATCTGCGATGACAATAAGCGATGATAATAGAGGGTGGAAATATTTCTGTCCAATGTTCTGACCGACCAATTGTTTTGTGCCGCTTCGGTAAGATAATACATTCTGGCCTCGGGACTCGAAACACGCAATACTCTTTGAAAATGCGACCAACTTAATTTGGCGTACACTGTTCGCCAAATTGGAGGTGTTGATGCATCGATTGTATTTTTCAAATCGGGAAAAGTAAGATAGAACTGGCGATATTCGCGCAGGGTTCGTTCTGAAAAGCCTTTACCAAAGTCCTCTGTAAGCCCTTTTGCCAATGTACTCATCAATTGTTTTCCATATCCGGCACGCTTTTCACCCTGTTGCTCCTCTTCTACAATGCGTTTCCCAACTTGCCAATATGCTTCAACCATGGCTGCATTGACTGCTGAATAAGCACTTCTTCGGGCTTTTTCAAGGATTTGCCGTATTTCGGCAATTAAATAGATCTCACTCATACTTCAACCCTCCCAACTGTTTCTGAATCTCTTTTTCCAGCTCTTTCGATTCTGCAAAAAGGCTGTTTAAATTGCTTTTAAACGCATCCATTTTGGCAGCAAAGGCTTCGGGCGTAATATCCACGTATTCAATCTTCACTTCAAAGTATTGCCCGGCGCTGAAGGAGTAGTTTTTTTCTTTGATTTGGTCGTACGAGACCACCACCGAGAAATCCTCCACCGCCTTGTGTCCGTTAAAGGTGTCGATTATCCGATTTTCGTCTTCGTCGGAGAGTAGGGTCTTTTGGTTTTTGCCTTCTTTTACCGTGGTGCCCAGCTTGGAAGCGTCCAGCAGCACAATATCGCCATTGGTATTGGCTTTGTCCAGAAACAGCACCGACACATTGGTGCCCGTGTTGGCAAAGATATTGCTCGGCATACTCACCACCCCCCGAAGCATTTTCTGCTCCACCAGCCGTTCGCGTATCTTGCGCTCAATGCCGCTTTGTGCGGTAATAAAGCCTGTCGGCACCACGATTGCCGCCTTGCCGTCCTTCTTGAGCGAAAACATAATGTGCTGAATAAACATCAGGTAGATAGACATGGATTCCAGCTTGGCTTTGGGCACATTGGGGATGCCCGCAAAGAAGCGTTCGTTATTGGCTTTAGTGTCCAGGTCAGCGCTAAAGTCGGAGAAATCGAGCTTAAAAGGCGGATTGCTCACAATATAGTCGAACTTCATCAGGCTGCCGTCTTCCTCGCGATGATAGGGGTCCAGTATGGTGTTGCCCTTCACAATATTGTGAATGGAATGCACCAGGTTGTTCAGAATCAGGTTCAGTCGCAACAGGTTCGACGATTTCTGCGAGATATCCTGCGAGTAGATGCTGCAACGGTCTTCACCTATCCGGTGTGCCAGATTCATCAGTAGCGAACCCGAACCCGCCGAAGGGTCGTTGCAGCTTACATTGCTTACTTCGGTCTGAACCAGACAGCGCGCCATAATCGACGCCACCGAGTGAGGCGTAAAGTATTCGGCATAATTGCCCCCGCTGTTGCTGTTGTAGTCCTTTATCAGGTACTCGAATATGGTGGAGAAGAAATCGAATTTCTGCGAAAAGATAGGCTCAAAGCTAAAGCCCACCAGCTTGTTGATAAGGGCTTTGCAAAACTCGTCGCGGTTGTCGGTCACGTACTTGCTGATATTTTCGAACAGCAGTATCTTTTCGCCGCCATTGGTCATCACCGAGAAAATATCGTTGTTCAGTTTGGCAATACTCAGCAGCGTTTCATCAAATATCTTATCAAAATCGGGCTCATTCTGCCGGTTAAACAGCGCACTGATAAACTGTTCGGGTTGCAACTGCGCCGTGCTTTCGCTCAACTGCATCAGCAGCATTTCGTAATCATCTGCCGTATAGCCCTGCAATACTTCCAGCAGGTTCTTTTCATCCTTCAGCTGTGGCTCTATCGCCTTTATCTCGTGAATAAACTTATCGTTCAGAAACTTATACAGAAACACCTGCGTAATAATCTTAAACTCATTGCCATCGCCTCCCAACCCGTAGGTGGAACATATACTTTTCAGGCTATCTATCAGGGACTTTGTTTCTTTCTCGAATTGTGTGGGGGTCATTATATTTATTATATTGTTATTTGTTTTTTTGTTTTTTTGTTTTGTTTTTATCCCTGAGGGATAACATGTTTATAGAAACATAATCGTTATCACACCCATTCGACCCCGCCGGGGTCGTATATTATCATCGCACGTCTTAATTTCTATAAACATTTGAATCCTCCGGATTCCGTTTTTATCCCGGCGGGATAATATGTCTATAACATTCGATGCAATTCCTACCAATCCGACCCCGCAGGGGTCGTACCTTTTTTCGCGTATCTTTTTTTATAAACATTTGAATCCTCCGGATTCATTCATATAATCTCACATCCTCTAGCTATAAATATATGAATCCTCCGGATTACGTCTAATCTTCGAACCACTCAAACAAATATTGTTCATCAAAATCTACCTCAAACTTCCTCAACATCTCCATATATTCCTCTCTGAACAGACGTTTCTTATGATGCTCTTTTTGCCGATTGATATATCCTATCACATCATCCAATGCCGAATGACTGTACGAAAACGCTCCAAAGCCTTCCTGCCATTGAAATCTGTAAGGCGTAAACTTCTTTTCCTTTATAAACTCATTCGACGATTTCTTCACTTCCCGCACCAAATCCGACAAACAGCAGGTTGGGCGCATACCTATCAGAATATGAATATGGTCAGGCATCCCGTTAATGGCAAGCATTTTTTGACCTTTGTTTTGCACAATGCCCGTAATGTATTTATACAATTCTTCTTCCCATGCTGATTTTATCAAACTATCTCTGCCTTTTACTGCAAAAACAATGTGAATGTAGATTTGTGAGAATGTATCAGCCATAATATCAAATCATTTTATGTTTATTATTCCTTATCCCGGAGGGATAACATGTTTATAAATAAAAGATTATAACAACATCCATTCGACCCCGCGGGGGTCGTACCTTCTCTTCCTACATCCTCTTTTCTATAAACATTTGAATCCTCTGGATTCACTCCCACCACTCATTGCCATCGCCTCCCAACCCGTAGGTGGAACATATACTTTTCAGGCTATCTATCAGGGATTTTGTTTCATTCTCGAATTGTGTGGGTGTCATTATTTGTTTTTATTATTTCTTTAAAATTCTTATCAGGACAATTTTTTTATTCTTTCTTTTAAGCCTTCGTTTTCTTCAGGATAGTCTCCGCTTTCAATAAGCTTTTCCAATCCAGTTTTGAGTTCTTTAGAAAGATTTAATTTGACAGCAAACTGGTCTGCATTATATTCTCTATTCAATCGATTATTTATATCTTTTGGCGTATTATCAAGAATATGACCAATTTCGTGAGCTATCATCGCAAATTTTTCCTCTTGAGTAAGGTTAAGTTGTTGGCAGACTTGTTCATTGATAGCAATATTATTGAAGTTCCTAGCAAAAGGGTCATTATCATTTGCAATCGCTTTGAAAAAAGGATGTTGCTCGTTCAAGACAACAATAGTAATCGTGTTGCCATTATAGTTTTCATTGATTGCATTTTCAAACTGGTCACCAAAAGAGTTAAATACTTCAATAATCTGCAGATTCTTAAATAATATCATTTCAATCTTGTTAATTTGTTCTGATTTGAGACTTAGCTTCAATATCCCGAACTTATAAAGGATTAAATATTGCTAATTGTCAAACAGATGATGATTTATTTTAATTTTTTCTTAAGTTTAACGATCCTATCATCCAATTCAGCACTAATTGTTTCTTTATTTTGGTGTTGGTAGTTATCTAAATGACTAAATAATAAACCAGATTTATCAAAAGAAGATATATTATCCATCTTGTCAATTAAATCTAACATTTGCTGAATATCTTGATTTGCATCTAATTTTGAAGTTACGATTTTTACAACATACCCTTTTTGAATAATATTACCTTTTTGGATTATGACAGACAAGAATTCAAAATTATTTGTATAATCATTGTAATTATCTTTAGTAAAAGAACTAACTGCTAATTTTAGTAAATATGGAGGTAAACTATTTATAAAACTGCTGTCCTTTTCAATAATCAAAGTGGTAAGTAAATTTTTATATACTTCTTGAGTAGATAATGTTTCAAGTAATACAAAAACTTCAGCAGAATTATTAGTCAGTGTATAAGTTAATAAGTCATTTAGTTTTGTTTTTGCTTTTTCTGCCGTAATTACTCTACTTCCATAGATAAAGCAATGAGATATTAGTTTGATAGATTCTTCATTGTCATAATTATTAATGCTATCAAAGATCAAACTAAGAATAGGTTGCAGCGTAAATCCTTTCTCTACAAGTTGCATGAACTGTGTGTTTAACGAATGAGTTCTTAATAACTTGCCTAACTCTGTTTTAATACTTGTTCTGTTATCAGTTATACGAAAAATATTTATCAAGAAATTTGAAATTTCTTGAATATAGTTATTATTTGTAATACATTCATCTATAAAATTCTGTTGTGTAAACCAACTAGGTTGATTCCACCAATTTGCTTGGGTACTATATTCTGGTCTTACAATTTTTCTGTCACTGACAATTAAATCGTATAAAGTTTGCGGTTGATCAGTCATGCCTCTGTCAGGAATTAATTCTAACAGCGGATTTATGAAGTTTACTATACTTGCAATTTCATCCATTGACTTACCTCTCATTCGTGACTCATCGTTTTTTTGTCCAATAATTTTTGCAAATAAATGTGCATATGATTCAGCTTCAATATTTTTCTTATTTTTGAAAATCCATTCAATTTTGCGATATTGATCTGTATCTACATCTAATAAAATCTCACCATTATCATCCAAAGGAAGAACACCGATTCTATCTTGAACGTATTTGTTGGATAACAAATGATTAAATTGTTCTTCAGAGTAATCAATTGAACTGACTTCATGATAATAATTCGTGAACGTTGAAGATAAAATTTCTGAAGTTTTCTTGTCTTGAAAAATCTTTAATGCTGCATTAAATAAAGTGCTCCAATACAAGTCCTTCTCTTGATTCTCTAAGCGCTTACAGTTTTCTATTATTGTCAACTTAATCTTTGCATCTTTTTGAGAATCCCTCAACAAAGCATATCTGCAAAGATTTTCATGATTCTTAGTTTTGGAAATAATTATTGAAATATATGGTTGAATTCGCTCATCGATTCTTTTGGCCAAGTGTGGTTCTATTTGAATCTCATTATTGACATAAGCCATCAAATCAAAGTAGGCTACCAATTCTCTATCTATCAGAAAATTCTTAATAGCATTATCCATTCTATCAAAAATATAATTTGCAATATGTTCTTTATCTTCATTCCAAACACTTAGAATCTTTTCTGTATTAAATGTTTCAATTACATCTTTTACATCTGCTGCGATATTGTCAAATTGATGATATGAGTTGGTCAATACTTTACTTAAATCAGATATTTCAACTTTTCCAAGGGCAGTTTGTGCAATACGTATAAATCGTTTAACATTTTCTTCTTTACCTTGATACTCTTCATTGAATATTTTAGGAGAATTGATTAATTGATCATAATATTTAGAATATTCTTCTCTTATGATTAGAATACAACAAATTAGAGTTTCATTCTTTTGGGTAAAGTCAGTCTCATAATAATTCATTTCAGCTAGTAAATTGTTGAACAATTGAATTATTCTACGAGGATTTTTTGCATATTCTTTTGAGGCAACGTTAATCGTTTCAGGCTTAAAAGCAATTCCTGATTTTTCACAGATGAGCTTTGCAAATGAATACATATCTGTTTCACCATAAGGTTTAATACGCAAAGTAACATTAAAAAACTTACGTAAAAATTCTTCTTTTTCCTTTTCACAATCCAAATCAATTTTACTATTATTTATAATATGCTTTTTTAGAGCTTCATCATCAACCGGAATCACAAATACTATACTATAAGGTTCAGATCCAAAGAACGTTTTTATATCTGTAAGTAAATTATAAGCAACTTCATTACTGCATCTATCTATATTATCAACCACAACAATAAGTTTCTCTAAATTCTGAACTGAATTATCACGCTTTATCCATTTTAATATTTCATTAGACTTTGATAAAGAATTAGATACTATTTCTTTGAAACACTCCTCAAATTGTTCAGGTGCAAATAAATGTGGTTTTGTAACAGAGATTTTCAATTTTAGAATTAACCCTTGGAGAATGGTATAAACTAAAGAGGCAAAAGAAATTGTCGCCGATATTATCAATCCTGTTTTCCATGAATTCTGATCAACAAATGCAAGTGAAATAATAAAACCTATAAGAAATACAAATATTACAATTATTGATACAGGAATATTCTTCCAATTAAACTTATAAGTTTCTCCAATATCAGTAGATTCATTCTCGTAGAATTTTTTCATCAAATCTGTCTCTTTGTACTTTAACTCTTCACGTAATTTCAGCAGAAACATCCTTCTGAATGAGTCATTTACATATTGCCATGCATCATAAGTCACAAATTTCACATTTTTTCCAACAAAATCTTGCTGACAGGTTTTAATTATCGAGGATTTACCTGTTCCCCAATTGCCGAAAAGTCCAATAGTGAAAACTTTATTAGACTCAGCGTTATTAATGATTTTACTAAGATTGTCAGCGTAAATTTTCGTTTTAAGAAAATCGCTTTCATTCAAATTAATCTCTTTGTCAATGATAAATTTGTTTTTCATATGTTTCTTACATTGATTAGTAAAATTCTGTTTAATATTTTTTTTTTGTAACATACAGATAAAACCATGCGCAATCTTCACCCCTTATATTTACTCAAATACTCTTTCACTGCTATTTTTAATAACTAATCTTAATTTCATAATATTGGCAGTAGTCCGTTATTCTATCCACTCAATATTGTCAGGATTTTTCATGTATATTTCATTTAAAATATTAGCTATTTTACTATTTGGATTTTTAATTGTAATTATCAATGTGTCTATTGCTCTTGTCAGCGGAATTAGCGTCCAGAGATTTACAAACTTTTCTCTCTTTTCTTCAAATGTCTCATAAGCAAGTTCACCAGTTTCAACGTCTTCATAAGTTTCAGACTTATAGCGCATAAATTGATCTAATTCCAAACAAACAACTGTCCATCCCTCTAATCCTCTACATGATTCATATTGCAATAATCTATGGCTTTGTAAGTCAACTGAATACTCAGTACGTAAATCAGTGTTAGTTCCATCCCAAATTTTAATCCCCATTTCACAAAAATCTTGTGTTCGTAAAAATGACCGTTGATTATTCACTCTATTAACAAGACTTGGTGGAACAAGAAACATCATTTCATATGCAGAGTTTCCGTTGTCTTTACATATTTTAAATTCTCTATCATGCAAATCTTTTGAATATTCACCAATTTTTATTATAATCTTGCCACCATACAAATCCTCCTTAGGCTCTAAATCCCAATAAACATTAAGTTTTTCTGCAATTTGAATTACAAAACCAATTAAATCGCATTTTTGTCTCAATCCTTTCTTTTCAGTAGTTTTTCGAAAATCAATATCTTTCTTTAATCCTTGAATCCAATTGCATTTTCTTTGTGAACGAATTAATTGGTCTATTCCATCAGCAATTATAACTTTTTCTTTACCGAATATAAAATAAATCAGTTTCTTTTCAAAATCATTCCAATCTTGAGCTTCATCAATTAATATAAAATCCCAAGCAATTTGTTGGTGTCTTGATTTCATTAATGCTTGTAATTCAACATCACCAATTAGTTCATTTTCAATATATGTTATTAGTTCTTCTAATAATGATTGATATCTATCAATATAATTATTTATAAATGGTTTTCCTTTTGGACTAATACTTGTTCCTATTTCAAAGCCACATAATATCTCATAAAAAAATTTATGTAAAGTTGATATACTTACTGAATAATCATCAATATCATCAGGTATGTCTGCTAATGCAAGTGTTCTCTTAATATCACTGACTAAAGCGTGATTATAAGTTAGAATTAAACATCTACCTCCCTCATTTAAAGCTAAATCACATGCAATATTCAATAGTTTAATTGTTTTACCTGTTCCTGCTCTTCCTGAAATAATTACTAATTTTTCACCTATGGCTTGAGCATATTTTTGGTCTTTTAAAATATCTTTGGTAATATGTTCAATTTTTTTTCTCGTCAAGTCACCTGCTCCTTGTTTGATATTTGTAAATAAATCAAATATTTTATCTATTTCATTTAAATCAAATTCTTGGTTTCTTCGTAAACTTTTAAATGAACAATATCCTTTAGGTTTTTTTGTTGTAAAGTCAATAGGATTATATGGAATGGATTGAATGCAAGCTAATTGAAATAGCCATTTTAATGAAAAAGTATTAGGTAAGTAATTGTGTTTATCTAAGATATTGATATTATTTCCTAAAAGCTCTTTAATTGAATTTCCACTTACATTTCTTAACCAAATAAAATTACATATGTACGGAGAAAAGTTTATTCTATCTTTAAAATAGTTACTTAGTGCATATTTCTGATTTTCACTTTGAGTTGTAACATCGTGATACTTGTCTTTATATTTAACTAATAAAGTTAGGCCTTCTAGTTTTATATCTTCAGCTCTATGTCTTTTGGTTTCAATTACAAAACAGAAATCATTTACAAACAAAAGTCTTTCTTCCTGTATAAGCTCTTCATCAGAAGTTTTAGCTTTTGTCTTAACTCTAATTGAATATTTATCGAATTTGCCAATTACAATTAAATCAACATCTTTAGTATCTTGCCCAAAAAGCGTCGCATTACTTATAATTAAAATCTCACCATTTACAGCATTGCTTCTAAATTCATTTTGAAATATTTCTTTCAAAATGATAGCATCTTTATACTCATTCGTATCTTGATTGCCTTTAATTGTTATTTTGACAGCCATACCTAATATTTTGATTTTTTTATAATTCCAGCAAACAAGGTAATCCTATTATCCTTAATGCATTACAACTATTTTTAAGAGAGTATTATTATTTTTAAATCGATATTCACATCACGCAATCTTCACCCCCTTATACTCACTTAAATACTCTTTCACCACCATGCTGTACACCCGTTTGGTTTTTTGCGCATCGAGGGCGATATGGTGTTTGTTTTTCAGTTCGCTGATTACCAGTCGGGCAATCATTTTCTGCACATAGTCTTCGTTGTCCAGCATTTTGTAGTTTTTCAGTATCTGGGCATCCACCTCCTTTTTCAGACTTTGCAGGGCTTCGAACAGTTTTACTTCGCTGTCGGTCAGTGGGTCTTTCTCCATCAGGCGTTTATGCAGGCGAGCATATTTCTCGTCGTTTTCGTATTTGGCTTTCAGATACTGGTTTTTGCGTTCCAGTTCCTGAGCGTGTTTATAGATGGCTTCGAGGGCTTTTACATTGCTTTCCATTTCTTCCTTGCTTACCTCGCTCAGGTTTTTCTTTTTAAACAGGCGTTCCAGCTCTTCGCGCAGGGATATAAACACGGGGTCGCCCGGGTCGAAGTTGCCGCCCAGCATTTCGCGTGTTTTCTGCAGGATATTCTTCAGTTGGTCGGCCAGCATCATTTCCGATTCCGATACCTTGACAAAGGCAAACAGCACATCTTCCAGGGCAATATTCAGCAGGTTGGTGGCGTCCACATTGTTTTCCAGCGCCTCTTTGGTATTAATCAGGCTTAGGCGTTCATTAGCACTGCGGGCAAGGATATTCAGTTTGCGGAAATCCAGCGCCTCCAGCATATCAAAGTTCCCCGACAGGCGTATCAGGTTGTACAGACTTTTGGCATTGTTCAGCGCATTTACCACCTCCAGCATCTCCTTTCGGCTGTGTATCTGCGATATCTGCTGCGAAAACACTTCGGCATTTTTAATATCGAAGTGGAATAGCGTTTCCTTGATTTGCTGTATCTCGGCCTGAATCTCTTCGGGCGCTTTAAACAGGTTGGAGTAATGCTCCATCTCGTCGCCCAGTTCGTTTTGCAGTTCGCGGAAATAGTCCTGATTGGTTTTGTCGAACTCTTTTTTGATATCGGCAAAGTCCACCACATAGCCGTAGCGGAAGTCGCGGTAGGTTCGATTTACCCGCGTAAGGGTCTGCAACAGGTTGTGTGCCTTTACCACCCGCGCCACATAGAGTTTCTTCAGTCGGGGCGCATCAAAGCCCGTCAGCAGCATATTGAAAACAAAGAGGATATCAATCTTGCCGTCTTTAAAATCCTCCACCATATCCTTGCGCCCCTGCTTGGTGTCGGTATCGTGCAGAATCACGGCAGAGCTTTTTACCTTATGCGCTGCTTTTAGTTTGGTGTCGTAAGTGGGTGTTGGCGCTGCTGCCATCATCAGACTTTCATCGGCTGCGAGTTGCGCATAATTGCTGGCAAATACCTCGTGCAGCATTTTGGCTTGTTCGGCTGAATCGCACACCACCATGGCCCCGATAGTCGGGTCGTTGTGCATCAGTCGTGCCTTTTCAAAGTCGCTGACAATATATTCCAGCATCGGCTCCACAAAGCGGTGATGGGCATACACGTACTTTTTGTCGCCCGTACCTTTCAGCACATCAATGCTGTCCAGCGCTTCTTTCAGCTTGAGCTTGTAGGTGGTTTCTATCTCTTCGCGTATCAGCCGCAGCGTGTAGCCGTCGGCTATCGAAGCATTGTAATAGTATTTATGAATATAGTTGCCAAACAGCGATTTGGAGTTGTAGTCGTCGCCCAGCAGGGGTGTACCCGTCAGTCCAATCTTAATGGCATTGGCATCCGACTGGTTCAGGTTGGCCAGAAAACTCCCTTTGGGGTTGTAGCTCCGGTGTACTTCGTCCAGAAAATACACCCGCTGTATGTCTAACTGATAATCGTTGTTGTGCAGCACATCGGGGTCGTCCTGAAATTTCTGGATATTCACCACCGTAATTTCCGCTTTGCCCGAATGGTTGTGTATTACCTGTGTGGATTTGATATCCTGTGCAAAAGCTTCGCGCGAATTAATCTCATGCACCACCAGTCCGCGGGCTTTAAACTCCCGCCCTGCCTGTATCAGCAAATCCAGTCGGTCCACAATAAAGTAGAATTTAGGTATAACCGCTTTTTGTTGGAAATAATCGGTCAGATATTTGACGTTATAGTATGCCAGTGCCGTTTTTCCGCTTCCCTGTGTATGCCAGATAATGCCTTTTTTGATGCCCTCGTTTAGTTTTGTTTCAATGGCTTTGGTGGCAAACAACTGCGGATAGCGCATAATGTGTTTTTGCAGTCCGGTGGAGGTTTTCACGTACGCTATGCCATATTGCAGCATAAACGCCAGCCGTTCGGGCTGAAACAGCGAAGTGCATATCCGGTGCGTGGGCGAATCAGGGTTTTTATTGGTCAGGAACTCCGCGGCATTTTTAATGCTCAGGCAATTGGTATCCTGCAACACATGCGTTTCCAGTGTATCATCTTCATCAGCCAGCAGCTTGCTCAGGTCGAATTTCTCCTCTTCCCTGAAATAGTTGAAGTTGGGTTTTTGATAAGAAGCGGTGGCGTAAAAAGCCCCTTCGATAGGCTGTATGGAATTCGCATCGTATTCCATATTGTTCGAGAAAACCATCAGTTGCGTGATATTGGCAAACTTGCGGAATTTCTTATTGCTAAAGCGGGTCTGTATGCGTTTGTGTTCGGCTAATATCCCGTCCTGATTATTGGGCTTTTTCACCTCAATAAACACCAGCGGCATGCCGTTAATCAGCATGGTAATATCGGGTCGGAATTCTTCATCGTCTTTCCGGCAGGGCAGTTCAGTAACTACATGCAGGGAGTTATTCGCAAAATTCTCAAAGTCAATCAGCTTCGTGCCCGAACGATTGATCAGTTTCTCGTAGAAAGCCCGCCCCAGGTCTTCGTTCTCCAGGCACAGCAACACTTCATCCTGTACCCGCTGCACATCAGATTTGTCCAGTTCGGGATTGATACGCTGTATACTCTCCTTAAAAATATCCGTGAAAATGTTCGTTGATTCGTCCCAACGGGCCTCTTTCAACGAAAGATACTGATAACCCAACCGGCACAAATGCAGTATGGCAGGTATCTTTACACGTGTATTTTCGTTGAATGACATAAATTTTGGGTTGTATTTTTTTTTAAGTTACAAAACTACAAAATTATTTTCACATTCAATCAAAAACCTAACAGGTTTTGAAAATCTGTTAGGTTTGATAATTTCACCTCCTACATCTTTCCTGAAATTCCAATATATCCGCCAAACTATAACGGATGCTTGTACCTATTTGCCGGTAATGAATTTTGCCTTCCTTACGCAAAGTGATCACTGAACTTTTTGAAATATCCAATAGTTCAGCAACTCTGTCTTCGTTAAATAGTTTGGCTGATTCCACCGGATTAGACAACATATTCACCTTTGCATCAAGATTTTCAATCTTCTGCAATAATAACTCCACCAAATGAACGGTGTTGTTATCGGTTTGTATGTACATTCTTTTATCCATTTTGTAGCGTAAATTCCTGCAAAGAATTACGATACAAAATTAGAATATACAAAAAACAAGAACCTTATACTTTTACCAAATCACAAGTATTTAAAGCGAATAATGTGCTGGTAAACAAAGATATATGTTCGAATAATATATTTAGAATATTTCATCTAAACTTATACTATTGCTCTAAAAAGTACAATAAGTTGTGGTTAAGGTATAAGAAGGTTTCGATGAGGTACAATAGCATTTTCCATTTATAAGCCGAATTAATATCCGGTCATTCGTGGTTTATAATTATCAGGTTCGGATTTATCTCTCTTTTTACAATACGTTTCAAATGCATCCCGCAGTTTATCCAAAAATAATTTGCGGGTACTAATCGGACTGGAAATATAAGCCCGCATTCCTTTGTCATTTTTCACCTCCCTATTGAAGATAGTTTCAAAAAAATCGGTCAATTCAATCAGTGATAACTTTTTGCCATCAGTCCGTTTTATCGCTTTTACTTCGTGCAAAGCAGTAACCAATTCAATTAAATCAGTTGAGTCCATTTCCCAGCTATAGCTATCAATAGTCTTATTTTCTCCGGTCTCTTTTTTCTCCGTGCCGGTTTTAGATAATGCAGGCTCAATTTCCTGTATTTGTTTTAAACGTTTCAACTCGCTAATGCATAAATCTTTAAACTTTGGATAATACAAGCGGGTGTATCTGTAGAATTTCCCTTCAAACATATCGTCCACAAATTCGTCGTATTGTATTTGCCATTGTTCAAAATCGAATAGGCGCTGAGTTATGAGTTTTCTTCGTTCAGCTATCGTATTCAGTTGTTCACTCTCCAATTTTAAAGCCTGAAAATCAAAGCGAATTTCAAGTTGATAGGTATTTCTGTCGTTTTTTTCATTGGGAGTCTTTCCACTTAAATGCTTTCGGGTTTCATTGTAAAAATCTTGTAGAGCATAGTCGGGGTATCCATTGTTGTCAGTCATACAGAATTCAGACAGTACATCTACAACCTGTTCAATATTTTCTTTCAGTTTTATCAGAAATCCTTTTTCAAATTCTTGTTTGATGATTTTCACATCATCATCGTCGTAAAATGGATTCCAGTTTTCAAATTTCTCAAAATAGCTGATTATATAAGCATAAATCTGTTTTATATTCGGGTATTCCTCAATATTACAGCGCAACTCATCTTCAAATTCAGAATAAACTTCTTCAAATTTATCTTGGGTAAATTTCCGTTTGTACCGCTCTAACTCTTTTATATCATCAACCTGCTGTTTGTAAACTTTCCCAAATACGGAATAAGCTTCATTAATAAATCCGGCTAAGGCTTTGGCTTTTTTTGTCTGCATAAAGGTTTAAATTTTAGGTAATCAGCGTGTTTAAATTTAAGTTTACAAAAGTAGAAAATATTTTTAAAATTTACAATTTCCAGTTAAAATATTTATAGGATAGTTTATATTTAAATTTCGGATTTTTCCAAATTCAACAGGTTTTTAAAACCTGTTAGGTTTATCTTATCTCACCTCCTGCAACTCTCCTCATATTCCTATATATACAGCAATCCACATTCTTGTTTAATCTCATTAAATCCGACATGCCTGACTAACTCTTTTGAAAATCAATTTGTGTAGTACTAAAATAGCTATGCGAAAAGCTAAACAAAACAGAATTGCCATCGTCTCGCTTTAAACGAAGGATAGAGCAATTGAATTCATCAAAACAAAAGAATATTTTTCAGTGTTTAATATTCAGTTATTTTTACGAACTTTGCAGAAAAATAAATTTATTGATAAGGAATTAGAATTGAATTTATTAAATTCATAGCGTTTTACATCGGATGAAGACCCAACCGATGAACAACTTAATCAGATAATGAGAGAGGTGGCAATAGACATAAGAAAGAGAGCTGAAAGTGTCAACAGAAAGTTTCAGGAAGAGCTCCGTCAATTATGTATATTGAAGTCAAAACAGAAGCTATGAAATTACTGATTTAAGTCATACAACCATGACTGATAAGAATGTAACTGTCTGTAAAATCATCTCGCCAAAGGCGAGATAAATATCCGAATTAAATCAGTTATATCAGCGAAAATCCGCGTTCCATTCTTTTTGTTGTTTAAAGTAAATTATACGACATTATTATCCAATTACTATATAATCTCTCACCTTCTGTATCTCTCCTCATATTCCAATATATCCCCCAAACTGTAGCGGATATTGTTTCCAATTTGCCGGTAATGAATTTTCTTTTCTTTACGTAATGTTATCACTGAACTTTTTGAAATATCCAATAGTTCAGCGGCTTTGTCCTCATTAAACAGTTGCGCCATTTCCAGCGGATTAGACAATGTACTAACCTCATGCCTGAGCTTCGCCAGCTCCTGCAACAATAAAACCACTAAGTTAGCGGTGTTATCATCGGTTTGTATGTACGTTCTCTTTTCCATTAATTTACCCCTAACCCCTAAAGGGGAATTAAGTTACTTTCGACTCTTGATATTATTAAAATCTGAAATTTTTAAATCACATCGCAAACCACTCTTTACATCCTCTTTAGGGGCTTGGGGCGGTATTACCTTTTTCCGCTGCAAACATACAATCTCGACCTATGTTTTCAAAGGACAACTTTTTTAGTCCCAATACCCTGTTTATTTAAGTTACATAATCAAAAATGCCTGCATTTTTAAAATCCGTTTTAATATCCGCTCATTCAGTGAAAATCCGCGTTCTATTCTTCGTGCTTTTTCTTCAATGTATTTCTTTGTGGTTTTCGCTGCAAACCTATCATTTTAAACTATGTTTTCAAAGGACAACTTTTTCCACCCCTCTCAAAATGCCCTGTAAAGCTACTAAAAGGCTGCCTTTCAAAAAAGGACATGATTTTGCCTGTTTTGTGAATGAGTTTTTCAGTCTAAAATTACAGTTACTTTTCAACATTTTCATCCTGTCGTTTGAGTGCATTTTATGGAAAATGAAAGCAATCCATCCGGTTTTATTTGTTTTTTTCAACTATTCGGAGTGCGACTTCAAGTCGCGCCCCGAATAAGCTTGCAATTTTACATATTCAGTTATTCTCTTTATGCCCACGTTGGAAATTCTTTTTCGCTGCAAACCTGGCATTTCAACTTATGTTTTCAAAGGACAAAATTTTTAGCCCCAATACCCTGTTTATTTAAGTTACATAATCAAAAATGCCTGCATTTTTAAAATCCGTTTTAATATCCGCTCATTCAGTGAAAATCTGCGTTCTATTCTTCGTGTTTTTTCTTCAATGTATTTCTTTGTGGTTTTCGCCGCAAACCTATCATTTCAAACTATGTTTTCAAAGGACAACTTTTTCCACCCCTCTCACAACGTCCTGTAAAGCTACTAAAACATATACCTTTAAAAAAGGACATGATTTTGCCTGTTTTGTTAATGAGTTTTTCCAACTAAAATTACTAATCCTTTTTATAATTTTGAGCCTGTCATTTGAGTGCATTTTATGGAAAATAAAGGCAAACCATCCGCTGATATTTGTTTTTAATGCAAACCAATAAAAAAAGACTCCAGATTTAGTCCGTTGATACAAAAACAAAAGCTCCTGTTTCAAAACTATACAAAATTAGATTTTAGCATTTTCATGCTTGTACAACTTGTACGACAACTTGTACGACAACTTGTATAAGATAATTTGTAAGTATCAAAATATCAATAAGATATAAATTCACATAAACCCCCTTTTTTTCTATAAAGGTTGTATGTTCATAGCATATATAAAGCAAAGCGCTTATTAAGTATTTCTACATCTTCTTAAAATTCTACTTTACTAAAATAGAAAAGTTTATGATTGACGATGGTAATTAACATCCCCTTTAGGGCATAGCCGTCAAGCTAAGAAAAAAGATATAGTTTATATGGGGGTATCCAATGTATAATACAAGGGGTACAAAGTAATTTACATTCT
>CAIKVR010000430.1 GCA_903830915.1 uncultured Bacteroidales bacterium | reverse complement strand
GGTAATCTTTGGGGTGATATGCTTCGGATAAAATCCGAATTTCCAAGTAACTTATGGCCCAATGGGGTTCAGGCTTACAACCGTTGGGTTCACGAAAAACTTGTATCGAATACGCCATACAATCAGATGGTCATTGAATTGCTCCTTTCCAAAGGAAGCAATTTCCGGGTGCCGGCGGTCAATTTCTACCGTGCCTTTCCCCGCAAAACTCCCGACAATGTTTACCGCAATATTCAGCTACTCTTTTTGGGAAACCGTAAACCAACTGATGAAGGAAAGTTTCTTTTTTCACAAATCCGTTATAAAAGTACCAAGGAGTGGAAAGAGGAAATTGTATATGTGGATTATCACATGAAACCTCCGACCAAAACTGTATTTATCGACGGCAAATCGCTCACATTGACCGAAAATGAAGACTGGCGAACGGTTTATGTCGATTGGCTGACCGATGCATCCAACAAGCGCTTTGCTGCAGTCATGGCCAACAGGCTGTGGTATTGGGCGATGGGACAAGGGCTTGTAAATGAGCCCGACGATTGGGGTGCGCAAAATCCTCCATCCAAACCTGAACTGCTTGATTATCTGACCAAAAGATTTATTGCTTCGGGTTATGACATGAAAGCACTTGTTCGGGAAGTTCTGAAATCGTACGCTTTTCAGTGTGCCAATTCGGGTGTTGGAACTTTCAAGCCCAACCGCTTGAATGCAGAAGTGATAGTGGATGCTATTGCTGACATTACGGGCATTTCAGACCCCTATAGCAGCCGTGTTCCGGAGCCATTTTCCTTTTACCCTATCGGTACTCATTCCTTAGAGTTGGGCGATGCCACGGTTTCCAGTTCTACATTGGAACTTTTCGGTCGTGCTTCGCGGGATGTTTCGCTCGAAAGACAGCATTTAAAGGAGTTGAATTCCCGGCAGCTGCTTTTTCTGATGAATTCTTCGGAACTTGAAAATAAAATCAGAAAAAGTCCGGTGATGAATGAGCTGTGTAAAACCCAACTAACGGTAGATGATATTTGTAAAGCAGTTACCCTCACCGTTTTGTCGCGCTATCCTACTGCGGCAGAGCTTCAGCTTTATAATTCGTATGCTGCCAAAAACAAACTGACAACCAAACAGTTGTGTTACGATTTAGCATGGATGGAATTAAACAGTACTGAATTTTTATATCATCACTAAACAGAACTTATCATGTATAAAATAAAAATTCTAAGCATCACTTTTTTGATCCTGCTTTTAATGCCAATAAAGGCACAACAGGCTAAATCGGTTATTTTGATTTACCTGGATGGCGGTCCGTCGCAAACCGATACTTTTGACCCAAAACCCGAAGCTTCACGCGATATTTACGGGAACTACAAAAACGTTCAACAAAGTAATGTGCCCGAAATTGTGTTGGGCGAAAAGTTAGTTTTACTTAGTAAAGTTGCCGACAAATTCAGCCTGATACGAAGCATGACTCACGGTTTAAACGGCCACGAAACCGGACATTATGCCATGATAACCGGCGATATAAGTGGTGGTTCGGTGGTTTATCCGTCGTTTGGAGCTGCGATTTCTTACAAATTGCAAAACTCATACAAAGGAATTTTACCACCTTATATTTCGGTGATTGGTGCCAATACGCGTTTCAACGAGGGTGGTTTTCTGGGCAATTCCTTCAAATCGTTCGATACCAAAGGCGCACCTGAAAAGGATATTTTTGAAGTGGAAGGGCTGGTAAATACCTTTGTGCCGGCCGATAAATTCACGGAAAGAATGAATTTGCTTGCCGGTTTCGAAACTCTGAATAAAGACCGAATGCACGAGGTGGATGAGGCAGCCGTTCAATCGCTCCGAACACAAAATGTGGAGTTGATAAGCGGAAAACTGAAGGAAGTTTTCAATCTGAAAAATGAAACCAACGAAATGCGCGAAAAATACGGACAGAATCGGCTTGGACAATCCTGCCTTGTGGCTCGCAGATTGGTTGAAGCAGGTGTGCCGGTAATTAATGTCCGCACCACCGGTTGGGATACGCATAAGGTGCATTTTCAGAAAATGAATCAGATGCTTCCCGAACTGGATAGGGCTTTGTGGGCCTTGCTGACCGATTTGGATGAAAAAGGTTTGTTACAAAATACCATTGTGATGTGTGGAGGGGAATTTGGCCGAACGCCGCGTGTATTGTGGGAAGCCCCCTGGAACGGTGGTCGTAGTCATTTTGGTGCTGCATTTTCCTACCTGGTTGCAGGCGGAGGCTTTATTCCGGGCAAAGTTATTGGCAAAACCGATGCCACCGGTGAAAATATTCTGGAGCGAAAAGTGTATCCTGCCGACCTTATTGGAACGGTTTATACCCTTATGGGCATTAACCCGAATGGCACGTTGCCACATACGATTGAAGGGAATCTGCCGATGTTGCCCTCGTTGGGAAAAAGCGGACAAAGTAATGGATTATTGCTTGAACTGATAAAGAAATAACAATGATGAAAAATATATTGAGAATTAGCATCTTATCGTTTTTAATATTCATTTCCACATTAAATATTCATGCTCAGAAAATGTCAGTCGGATACATTTATCCCGCAGGAGCTGAACGTGGTACTACCGCCGAAATTACCGTTGGCGGGCAGAATGTAAATAAAGCAACCAGTGTAATTGTGAGTGGAAAAGGCATTAAGGTGGAGATTGTGAAGCCGGATGAACAGGAACAAACGGTGCAGAAAAAGAAAAAATCCCGCAAACTAGACGACCAGAGCAGCCCACAACTTGCCGACCAACTTAACATCCGAATAACCATTGATAAAAATGCTGCTCCCGGCTTACGTGATTTGCGCTTGCAATCGCCGGTGGGAATATCAAACAAACTGAATTTTGAAGTAGGACAATATCCCAACGTGCTCGAAAATAAAGGTTCAACCAATCAAAAAACAAATGTGGTTGATAATCTTCCTGCTGTTTTATGTGGTCAGATTTTGCCGGGTGAAACCGATTATTTTAGTTTCAGGGCAGAAAAAGGAATGACGTTGGTGGCTTCGGTCAAAGCGCGTGCATTGGTTCCGTTTATTGCAGATGCTGTGCCGGGTTGGTTTCAATCGGTTATAAGTATAAATAACAGCAAAGGCAAAGAAGTGGCTTACTGCGACGATTACCGCACGAATGTTGACCCAACTATTATTTTAAAAGTACCTGAAAATGATACGTATACATTAAAAATACACGATGCTATTTATCGTGGCCGGGAAGATTTTACCTATCGCATTGAGCTTGGAGAAATCCCTTTTGTTCAGTCGGTTTATCCTGCCGCAGCCAAAGTAGGCAAGAAAACAGAACTTACACTTGCAGGAGTTAATCTGAAATCCAATAAATTGAGTTTTAAGCCTGAAAATGAAGGATATAACTCTGTGACAGCTTTTGGAAAAAACGATGAAATTTCTAATTCCATTCCATTCTGGGGTGTAAGTAAATCAACCAATTTGTTGGTGAATGATAAAAGCAAATTGCAAATTTCTGATAATCAGGTAATTTTTGATACGCTTGATTTGAAAAACCGTTCAAAGCAATACGCTTATATGGCTGATGCCAACGAAACGGTAACTTTTGAAGTAATGGCGCATAGAATTGGATCGCTGCTCGATGGCCGGCTACGATTGTTCGACCAAAACGGAAAACTGCTTGCAGAAGCCGACGATGTGGAAGACGATATGCAGGGTTTGATGACCTTTCATGCTGACCCACAACTGACTTACACGTTCAAAATACCCGGCAGGTATTACCTGCAATTGGAAGATGTGCTCGATAACCATGGCAGTGATTATTTTTATGTACTTGAAAAAAAGAAAGTTTCTCTGCCGTTTGAAGTGTTTGTTTCTCCTGCTACACTTTCAGTGCCTCGTGGCGGAACTTCAATTTTCACTGTAACAGTGAATTCTAAAGAAAAAACAAACAAAGCTTTGGAACTGAATATAAAAGGCTTACCAAACGGGACGAAACTCAGCAATCTAAAAATCTTTGCAGGTTCGAAAAAGAAAGACGTTTCGGTCACCATTCCTGAAAGTAGCCGCGAAGGAAATTACGATTTAAAGCTCACTGCTTCATTGTTTGACCCTAAAAATCTGACTGATGGCGAAACTCAAAACGCAGTTGCAGCCGATGAAATGATGCAGGCTTTTTATTACCACCACAATATTCCGGCAGCAGGTCTGTCGCTGGAAGTTACACCTAAAGCACCGTTCAGGATTGAATTTCCAGGCGACCTGTATGCTCGTGACGGTTATCAAATTTCATGTGCCGAAGGTGATACAGTTATTTCCATTCCGGTTCGAATTAAAAGAAATCCGGATTTCAAAGAAATAATTGAGTTATCGGTTTATCCAAAAAATAGAAACATGGTGATGGATGTGATAAAAGTGCTGCCCGGCGAAACAGAAAAAACGGTGTCAATTTCTGTCCGATCGCGCGATATGCTGAAACAAAGGAAATTACGATATGGAATTGCAATTGTTGGAACTGTAAGCGGTGAGATTGATAAACGCGGAAAACGGAGTTTTGAAAATGCCGCCTACCGCGAAATGAGTCCTATTATTGTGATTATCC
>CAIKVR010000429.1 GCA_903830915.1 uncultured Bacteroidales bacterium | reverse complement strand
GCCGGAACAGCCGGGCAGGTGCTTACAAGCAATGGTACAAGTGCTCCAACATGGTCTTCAAATATCAGTGGTACAGTAACTACTGCAACCAACCTTGCTGGTGGCTCAGCCGGAACCATTCCTTACCAAAGTGCAGCCGGCACCACTGGACAGCTTGCTGCCGGAACATCAGGCTATATTTTAAAATCTAATGGAGCAGCTGCCCCAGCATGGTTATCAACACTCCCCGTTGCCAATGGCGGAACAGGCACAACCACAGGTTCCATCACAGGTACAGGTGCGCTTGCCTTTGCAGCAGGCGGCACCAACGAAAATGTAACGTTAACCCCCAGCGGAACTGGAAATACCCTGCTGAATGGCAATGTAGGAATCGGAACAACTTCACCGGCCTGCAAACTCGATATTTCTTCTGCTTCCGGATCGGGCAGACAAGATATGTTTCGCATTTTGGCAGGCAGCAACTCCACAGGAAACGGTGCAACAGTGGTGCTTGGGTCAACTCAGACACATGCGGGTTATATATCCGGTTTGCAGACTGGCAGCAACACGGGCGATCTGACGTTCGGAACTAATACATCAGGTTCCTATGCTGAAAGAATGCGTATAGTTGGAAGCACCGGCAACGTCGGCATCGGAACAACTTCACCGGTTTCAAAACTACATATTGCCGGTGCTGATATGAATATTGCACTTTTGTTTGAGAACACTTCTGCAAATCCAGGTCGTAATTATATTTTATTCAAAACACAGGGAACGGAACAGGGCTATATTGGTTTAGGAGGAGGAGCAACAAATCACATGTCAATTGCTGCTTATGGTGCATCTAATAACCTCTTCTTAGAGACTGGCAGCTTGGTAAGAATGACAATTTTACCTTCCGGCAACATCGGTATCGGAACAACAACACCCTCTAGTAAATTGACCGTAAATGATGGCAATATTGGAGTGCAATCAGCTGGTGTTACAAAGGGATATCTCTGGTGGGATGATGGTAATTCTAAATTTGGTGTTGGACCTGGTTCAAGTAATAATTCATTTATGTTCAATCCTTCTACTTCTACGGTTAATTTCAATGGTGCATCTTGCAATGGAACCACTTGGGCCAACGCTTCCGACTATCGCCTGAAACGCGATATCCAACCCATGAGCAAATACGGATTAAGCACCGTAATGCGACTAAAACCTGTTACTTATTTCTATAAAGCGGATAAAACCAACCACCCCGAAGTGGGATTTATAGCACAGGAAGTACAAAAAATTGTACCCGAAGTAGTGAGCGGCACCGAAGGCGATATCACCAAAGGCGAAACATTGGGTTTGAGCTATGGCAATTTAGTTCCGGTACTTACCAAAGCTATTCAGGAACAACAAGCAAGTATAGAAACCCTGAAAACAACGGTTCAGAGTCAGCAGGCACAGATTGACGAATTGAAAACTATGCTAAAACAGGCATTACAGAAATAACAGTAAACAGTAATCTTTAAAAAAACAACTATATGAAACGAGCAATTATGAGAACCTTAGCCATTGGTTTGTTTGCTATCGTATTTCTGAGCTTGCAAGCACAGCAATCTGTTCATACGGCAGGTGGCGATGCAACAGGAAGCGGCGGAGCATTTTATTATTCCGTTGGGCAAGTAAGTTACAGTACCGTATCAGCCGTAACAGGTACAGTGATTCAGGGCGTTCAACAATCGTACAATAGTCCTGCCATCAGCACTTCGGGTGCATCGGCAATAGGCACTGCCACAGCCACGGTAGAAGCCAGCATTAGTAACAACGGGGATGATCCGATTACTGTCAGCGGATTTTGCTGGAGTAGTTCGTCGCAAAACCCCACGCTATCGGATTCTTACAACAGCAACGGTGCAACAAACGGCACGTTTAATACATCGCTTAGTGGTCTTACATCGGGCACAACCTATTATATACGCGCCTATGCCACCAATGCACTGGGTACAACGTATGGTAACAGAATATGTCTGACGCCGTTGGCATTGGGTACGTTGGCAACTATGAATAAAACCTACGGCGATGCACCTTTTACACTTGTAAAACCCACTTCGGCAAGTCCGGGTGCATTTACCTACGGCAGTAGCAATACTGATGTGGCTACCGTGTCGGGCAATACGGTAACTATTATAGGTGCCGGTTCGGCTACTATTACTGCCACGCAATCAGCAGCGGGTGGATATGCCAGTGTGCAAACTTCGGCAAGTCTTACAGTGGATAAAGCCAGTCAAGTGCTGACATTAAGTCCGTTGCCTAACCAGCAACCGCTCAAGGATTTTAATTCCATTCAGTTAAGTGCAAGTTCATCATCGGGTCTTACTCCGGTTATTTCATTGGGTAACGGTAGTGCAGCATCACTCAATGGGAGTAATCAGTTGGTAAGTATTGGTGCGACGGGTATGGTAACTGTAATTCTGAATCAAGCCGGTAACACAAACTACAATTCGGCATCGCTTTCTCAGACTTTTGATGTGGTAAAAAGCAACCAGGAAATTACTTTTGGGTCATTATCTAGCTCATACTATGGCGATGCGGCTTTTGCACTGGGCGGAAGTTCGGATGCCGGATTAACAGTATCTTACTCAAGCAGCAATACCAATGTAGCCACCGTAAACGGTAGCACAGTCACCATTGTTGGGGTGGGTTCTACCAATATCACGGCTTCACAAGCCGGAAATGGAGTTTATAATCCTGCACCAACCGTTGTACAAAGTTATACTGTAAATGCCTCAGGAGCAACGGTGAATACCACTACAGCACTGTCGGGCATCACTTCATCTACAGCTTCCAGTGGTGGTACTGTTTCTTCTCAGGGTTCGGGCAGCGTTTCTGCTCGGGGTGTTTGCTGGAATACGAATATTCATCCTACCGTGGCTCTCACTACCAAAACAACGGATGGAACCGGAACAGGTAGTTTTAGTAGTTCACTTGCCGGACTTTCTTCGGGTACAACCTATTATGTACGGGCTTATGCCACCAATAATACCGGTACAACCTACGGTCCCGAACTAAACTTTACAACTAGTATAGTGGTGAATACAACAAAAAATAGTACTGATTTACCAGCATGTGCCACTTGCGATGTAACGGTAGAAAGTACCGGAACATTGAGTGTAAACACCGAAGTAGTGGCGCAAAACCTTACCCTGAAAGCCAACAATACCAGTTCATTCAGTACCTCTGTGGGAAGCGGAATAACGGTGAACGGAAATTTACGCTATGTAAAAACAATGGATCGTATCCAGTGGTACTTTATCTCATTCCCCTGCGATGTAGCTCTTTCGGACATTACCGATGCCAATACCGGTAGTTCCCTTGGAACGTTGGGTGTGGACTGGTTTGTGAATTATTACGATGGCGAATCGCGTGTGACCAATCAGGGTACAATATCTAACTGGAAAGATATTACCGATTCTAAACTGATAGCTTTCAAGGGGTATATTTTTGGTTTGAAGGATGGAGCAGGCACTGTGGACGTGGCGTTCAATCTTTCAAAATCCATTATCGAAAGCGAAACCTCAAAATCAGTTCCGGTGGTAGCTTATGGTGCTTCGGCTAATGTGGGTGTCAACCATAAAGGATGGAACTTAGTGGGACAACCTTACCTGAGTCGGTTTGCCGGAAACAAAGCAAATGTGAACTATATGTTATTCCCTACGGCAAGTAATAACGGTCAAACTTACGATGTTGCATACAAAGACGATGGAGGCAGGGTTATCGACCCGTTTATCTCGTATTTTGTGCAGGCAGGTACGAATGACGATATTCCGTTTGATATTTCGGGCAGACAAGCTGCTCCGGCTTCGGTTAAACAGAATGAATACGACAGAGCCATCTTCACGCTCACCACACCAACGGGTACAGATAACACCAGCGTGATTATGGACGATGCGCAAAGTGCCGACTACAAGATAGGTCAGGATATGGAAAAATGGATTGGAACAGGTTCGGCTAAACCACAACTTTATACACAGATTGGCAACATTAATTTTGCCTTTAATTCCTTGCCGGCAAGTAGCGTGGTGAATCTGCCGTTGGGCTTCTACAGCAAAAACGGCGGAACTTCCACCCTTAGCTTAGATGCTTCACTTGCTCCCGGAATTGCCAATATATACCTGACTGACAAGGTAGCTTGCGTAACCACCGATTTGCGGTATTCTCCCTACAGTTTTGTTGCAGCAGCCGGAACAACCAATACACGCTTTGTAGTGAATGTAAAGAAAGTTGCTACAGCTATTCAGACGATTCAGACGGATAACGGTGCATCGATTAGCACTGTAGCAGGAAAACTTGTCCTGTCCGGAGTAAGCGGAAATACGGTTGTTCGCATTTATGATGCGATCGGTCGCATGGTAGTAAGCAAAACTGTATCCGATAACATAACAGAAATACCATTTGCTGTTACGGGTGTGTATGTTATACATTTACAGACAGGTGAAAAAACTCAAACATATAAACTTATAATACAGAAATAATATGAAAAACAAAAAAGTTATTCTGACAGTCCTGGCAATAGTGATTGTTCTTGCCGGTGTCTATGTACAACGTGTGTTTACAGAAGATAATAACACAATCTCCTATAAGTACACCACAACTGAAAACACTAACACTTCAGTTAATGGCAAATTATCGAAAAATTATGCTCATGCCGACGTGCAGGGAATCAAAGGAAATGCTGTTACAAAAGCAGCTTCAGATGAAAGTTTGCCGGAAAAAACAAGGCATTCAAAATCTACAGGGGCTCACGCTTTAGTCAATTCCAATACCACTGGTAGTTTGCCTTATCAATCAGGCAATAATGTTTACAGTGATGTAAATTCTACGGGACAATATCAGAATTCAAAAGATTTTACTCAATCGGTTAATCCAAGCTCCAATGTTGGGTATAAACCTGTGACAATTGGGGCTGTTAGGGCAATATCTACTAATAATGTAGCAGAAATTACCAATGGTTCCGGAACTAATAATAATTCAACCCCAATGCAAAAAGCAGGTGAAAAACCCGGCGAACCCGGCTTAGGTACTTTACCGGTGGGCGATGGGGTGTGGATTTTAATTCTTCTTACACTAATTTATGGAGGATGGAAATATCAGAAATTTTCAATGGTATAAAAACCTGCTGTCAAACTTTTGTAAAGTGTGTCAATACAAAGTTGTCCAGTCGGTTTTGCCGCATAATTTTTCTATATCCAAAGTTCAGGCTTCGCCTAAAATATAATTACGAATAGCTTTAAAGGGCAAAATAATAATCGCCCAAAAAGCAAAAAAAGCCACAGCAAGTTAGTGTTTGTTTTCAAACGTCTTGCTGTGGCTTTTATAGCTTTTTTAATAGGGCAGAGCGGTCACCGTATATTTTATTTCCGGTAAAAGCCGAAAAATAAAATACACGGTGAAAGTTTTTTATACCGGCTACGAAGTTTCATCTAGTAAAATGTAATTATTTGAGACTCTATTTTGTGTTGACAATAAATTTTACAACAATATTTTATGTGAAAAAATCTTATTATATTTGCAAACTAAAGACAACTATTTACACGGTTGACAACTAACTAGCAGATAAAAAAAGAACAAACAACGACATTAACGACGATACTCTTTGAGCGAAAAGAAACATAGGCGAACAAAACTGAAAACAAATTCTACACAACCAAGGCCAGCAGGTAAATCGAGTAGACTGCCCTGCCAGCCGAAACCGACAGGGAGAGCCTCTCACACCACTGTACGTACGGGTCTCGTATACAGCGGTTCGCCAAGATAAGGAGTGAAGTGTTGGTAATAAGTAAGCAGTGATTCGTAACCACG
>CAIKVR010000428.1 GCA_903830915.1 uncultured Bacteroidales bacterium | reverse complement strand
GAATAAGTGTATTTATAATTTTAAAATGAAATATATTTATATTGTTTTCTTTCAATTTTATTAATTTGATAAGAAAATCAATACTAATAAAAATGAACAAAAAATGGCTTTTATTTAAATGCTGTTAATCGAAAATTGTATAGGCTGTTTCACCGTGTTGAGTTTCGTCCAAACCGATGGCTTCATGTATATCATTTGCACGAACTCCAATCCATTTTTCGGTAAGTTTAAATAAACCAAAAGTGCCTATTCCCGAGAATAAAATTGTAACACCAGCCGCTAGAAGTTGAATCCATAACTGATGCCAATTGCCAAAAGCAGCACCACTATATGCAGCCTGAACCAGTGGAGTTGCCAAAATTCCGGTCATTATTGTGCCTATCAAACCCCCAATTCCATGAACTCCAAATGCATCAAGTGAGTCATCGTAACCAAATTTTGGCTTTACATAAGCCACCATGCAAAAGCATATTAATGACGAAATAACACCAATAATCAACGCTCCGTTAATATCAACAAAACCAGCTGCAGGCGTTATAGTTGCCAAACCGGCAATTGCTCCAGTGCTGATACCTACCACGGTTGGGCGTTTGTCAATAATCCAATCGAGAAGCACCCATGTAAGTGCTGCAGTTGCACCGGCAATGTGGGTAACAAGCATTGCATTTCCGGCAAGTCCATCGGCTGCAAGTCCACTGCCGGCATTAAATCCAAACCAACCAACCCAGAGCATTCCTGCACCGATTGCCACATAAGTAATATTGTGTGCCGGTATAGCATGACCTTTATAATCGCGACGTTTACCAAGCATAATTGCAGTAACAATGGCGGCTACACCTGCATTGATGTGAACAACGATACCACCAGCAAAATCGAGTGCGCCAAGTTTGTATAACCAACCATCGGCCGACCATATCCAGTGTGTTACAGGATTATAGATAAAAACTGCCCACAAAATTGAGAAAATCAGAAATCCTTTAAAGTGAATACGCTCGGCATACGCTCCAATAATAAGTGCCGGTGTAATTACAGCAAACATACATTGATATGTTATGAAAACAACATGAGGAATTGTTCCTGTGGCTTTTCCATCCATCCCGATTTGTGAGTGTGAAATGAAGTAAGGGCTTAAATCACTGATTTTTATGTTGTGAAGAAATGCCCAGTCAAATCCACCTATAAAAGGTTTTAATGCTTCAATAGAGTTGCTCCCAAATGCATTACTATAGCCGAATATAACCCATTCAATACTAATTGCTGCTACCAATATAAATACCTGCATAAATACGTTTAACACGTTTTTGCGTCGAACCAAACCACCATAAAATAAGGCCAGTCCGGGAATGGACATGAATAGAACCAAGGCAGTAGCTACAATAATCCAGGCCGTATCACCTGCATCAACTTTTGGTGCTGTCGCAACCGCTGTTCCGACAGTTTGTGCATTAACTGCTGAGCCGAATGCTGTGCAAAGGGCTAAAAGAGAAACGATATATTTTTTCATTTAATTGTTTCAAATCTAAATTATTACAAGATGGTTATTTATTGTATAAGGAGTCAGGTCCCGATTCTTTGGTGCGAATACGGAAAGTTTCCTGAATATCGGAAACAAAGACTTTTCCATCGCCGGTTTCACCTGTCCATGCCGAGTTTAAAATGGCATTAACGGTTCTTTCCATGTTGATGTCTCTGACTACAATCGAAATCATTCGTCGTTGAATGTATCCCGATCTAAATACCTGACCACGAACTACTTGTTCTTCGGTCGATTTACCCAATCCTGTAATGTCCCAATAAGAGAACCACTCGATGCCAACATCATACAATGCCTGCTTGACATCCTCGAATTTAGATTTGCGAATAATCGCTTCAATTTTTTTCATTTGATCTGTCTTTTAGTTTTATTGTTTTGTGGAAATAAATTACGATTAATAATGTAATTTAGTCAGATTTTAGCAAATTGTAACTGAAAATAGAAAGATTCTGACTTTTTGAAAATTTGCGCAAAAATACAATAAATTTTGATTTGCTCAAAACAGATTGACAGGTATTAATAAAATCTTGTGGAAAATGGATTTAATTCTGTTTGTAACTGCTACTAAATTACGAAAAAATCAAATTATAATACCATTATAATACAAACAGACCATTTCTCACGAAATAGTCTGTCTAAAACAATAAAACTAAAAAAACACACGATTAATTCCAAAAGAACTAATCGTGATTTTTGGTTGATAATATTTAATCAAATGTTGTATATGCTGTTTCACCATGTTGTGACTCATCAAGACCAAGAGCCTCTTGTTTGTCGGAAACACGAACACCAATCCATTTATCGGTAAGTTTGAACAGTAAAAAAGTTCCGATTCCCGAGAAAACAATGGTTGTTCCAACGGCCAGGAACTGTACCCAAAGTTGATGCCAGTTTCCGAAAATTGCACCGCTGTATGCAGATTGTACAAGCGGTGTTGCTAAAACTCCCGTAAGAATAGCTCCAAGAATACCGCCAATTCCGTGAACCCCAAATGCATCAAGTGAATCATCGTAACCAAGTTTTGGTTTTACATAAGCCACCATGCAGAAACATACCAATGATACAGCGATTCCAATAATAAGTGCTCCGCCAACTCCTACAAAACCTGCAGCAGGTGTAATTGCAACAAGACCACCAACAGCTCCGGTACTGATACCAACTACAGTTGGACGGTGATCGATAATCCAGTCGAGTAATGCCCAGGTAATTGCAGCTGCAGCTGCAGCTATATGTGTTACCATCAGTGCGTTGGCTGCCAAACCATCAGCGGCTAAACCGCTTCCTGCATTGAAACCAAACCAACCAACCCAAAGTAAACCTGCTCCCATTACAACATAAGTAATATTATGAGGAGGCAGTGCGTGGTCTTTGTAATCACGACGTTTTCCAAGCATAATTGCTGTAACAATAGCTGCAATACCTGCATTAATGTGTACTACAGTTCCACCTGCAAAGTCAAGTGCACCAAGTTTGAATAACCAACCATCAGCCGACCAAACCCAATGGGCAACCGGATTGTAAATTAATAATGACCATAAGATTGAGAAAACCACAAAACCTTTAAAGTTGATGCGTTCTGCAAATGCACCGATAATCAAAGCAGGTGTAATAACAGCAAACATACATTGGAACATAATAAAAATAATATGTGGAATTGTTCCAACTTGTGTTCCATTTGCTGCAAGTTGTGAATGTGAAATAAAATACGGACTTAAATCACTGACTTTAATATTGCTCAGAAATGCCCAATCGAAACCGCCAATAAATGGCTTGAGAAAATCGATTGAGTTTGTGCCAAAAGCGTTGCTATAACCAACAATTACCCATTCGATAGTTATTACTCCGACAAGGAAAAATACCTGCATAAAAACGTTCAATACGTTTTTACGACGTACCAAACCGCCATAAAATAAAGCCAGTCCGGGAATTGACATTAATAGTACAAACGCCGTTGCAACAATCATCCATGCAGTGTCGCCGGCATCAACTTTTGGAGCTGCTGAGGTTTGAGCAGAAAGTGTAGTGCTGAAAATTCCAAGTAATGTTACTATGGATAAAATATATTTTTTCATTTTAATTTCTTACTTTTTAGTTTTATGTTTTGGTTTATTTGTTGAAAAGTGCGTCAGGTCCCGATTCTTTGGTACGAATACGGAAAGATTCCTGTATATCGGAAACAAAAAGTTTTCCATCACCTGTTTCGCCAGTCCATGCCGAATTCATAATTGCATTAACGGTTTTTTCTACATTTATATCTCTGACCACAATCGAAATCATTCGTCTTTGAATGTATCCCGACATAAATACCTGACCTCGAACTACTTGTTCTTCAGTCGATTTGCCTAATCCTGTAATGTCCCAGTAAGAGAACCATTCGATGCCGGCTTCGTCAAGTGCTTGTTTAACATCTTCAAATTTTGATTTACGAATAATCGCTTCAATTTT
>CAIKVR010000427.1 GCA_903830915.1 uncultured Bacteroidales bacterium | reverse complement strand
TCGATCTATCATCACTCTTTGCCCTCGAATTTCGTATATTTTATTCTGAATTTGTTGTAGTTGCATAGAATAAAGGTATTAATGGCAAATTTAAAAACTTATAAAATTACTGTTGCTTCGGGCAAAATATTTTTCAAATTGCAAATATAACTAAAATCGCAAAAACTGAGTAAAAAATACAGCAAAAAAAAAGGATAACCCGTTTCCGAATTATCCTTTTTCAATATATTCAATCTTAATATCTTTTCTTGTAACCTCCGCCTGAGCTTCTGCGGTCGCGGTCGCCTCCTCCACCTGCACCTGCAGGACGGCTGCTGCTTCTGTCGCCCCCTTCACGGTTGCGCCATGGTTTGTCACCACCGGCACTTGCTGCAGGACGTGCAGGACGATCGCCACGATCTCCACCTCGGTCACCACCACGATAACCACCGCCACCGCCTGAGCGTGATTCGCCACCACCGTACCCACCGCGTGAGCGATATTCAGGTTTGCGGCTGCCCCCACCTTCGAATGTTTTGCTTCCTTTGGCTTCGGATACTTCATAATCTGTTTCACCGGCAAAAGCCAGTACCACTTTCTCCACCTGATCGGAGAACACATCGAAGAAAGTAAATTTATTGGTTACTTCAATGGCACCAATGCTGATGGATTTATCGCCGGTTACGTCGTTTATAATGCCCAGAAAACGTTTTGGATCAATGCCTTCGCGTTCACCTACATTCATTTTCAGACGTACACGGTTGCCCGCTTTGCTTCCACGGTCGCCACGATCAGCACGATCACCTCTTTCGGGACGGTCGCCACGATCTCCGCGTTCCGGTCTGTCACTACGCTCGCCACGTTCTCTGACGTGTTCGTGATAATTCAAATCTTCGGCATCTTTGTAATAATCGAGGAAACGATTAAATTCTATGGAAACAAAGCGTTTCAGGATTTCTTCCTTCGATAAATCTTCCAACTGTTTCATTATCTGAGGAATATACGGTGCAATTTGTTCTTCACTCACTTCCACATTTTGCATGCGGTCAATCATAAAGAACAACTGTTTTTTACAAACTTCCAGTCCGTTCGGAATTTGTTGTTGTTCAAACGTTTTGCGGAGCATGCGCTCTATATCTTTGATTTTGAACTTTTCCTTGGAGTGAATAATGGAAACCGCAACGCCTTTTTTGTTGGCACGTCCGGTACGACCGCTACGGTGCGTATAAATTTCCACATCATCAGGTAAATTGTAGTTGATAACGTGTGTCAGGTCGCTAACGTCCAGTCCACGTGCAGCCACATCGGTAGCAACCAGCAACTGAATGTTACGGATACGAAATTTCTGCATCACTGTATCGCGTTGCGCCTGAGACAAATCTCCATGAAGCGCATCGGCATTATAACCATCGTGCATCAGTTTATCAGCCACTTCTTTGGTTTCCTGACGGGTACGACAAAATACAATCCCGTAAATATCCGGATTCAAATCCACAATACGCTTCAACACCATATAGCGTTGTTTTGCCTGTGAAATATAATAAATGTGTTCTACGTTTTCAGCTCCCGAGTTCTTAGTTCCAACGGTGATTTCCTCGAAATTCTTCATATAGCGTTTGGCTATATTGGCAATTTCTTTTGGCATGGTAGCCGAGAAAAGCATGGTACGACGGGTATCGGGTGTGCGTTCCAATATGGTTTCAATATCTTCCTTGAAACCCATGTTCAGCATCTCGTCCGCTTCATCAAGTACCAGGAAGTCAATGCTTCCGAGTTCAATTTTACCGCGTTCAATCAGGTCAATCAGTCGACCCGGAGTAGCCACGATAATTTGAGGAGGAGTATCCAACTGACGCAACTGGGTACGAATGTCTTCGCCACCATATACCGGCACAATACGCATACCGCGCATATTTTTGGAATACCCTTTCAAGTCGTTGGCAATTTGAATACACAATTCGCGGGTTGGAGCAAGCACAAGGGCTTGTACCTGTTTGCGACCGGCATCAATCAGGTTTAATACTGGCAGCCCAAAAGCTGCAGTTTTTCCGGTTCCGGTTTGAGCTAATGCCACTAAATCGGCAGTTTTCTCC
This sequence comes from uncultured Bacteroidales bacterium, assembly GCA_903830915.1. Classification (GTDB taxonomy): domain Bacteria; phylum Bacteroidota; class Bacteroidia; order Bacteroidales; family Paludibacteraceae; genus Paludibacter. The sequence goes on along the minus strand of CAIKVR010000427.1, from coordinate 37 downwards.
AACATGAACGGGATGGCTTGTGCTTGTACGGGCATAG
>CAIKVR010000426.1 GCA_903830915.1 uncultured Bacteroidales bacterium | reverse complement strand
GATGTTGATAATGCCCTCTCGAAAGAAAATGTGGAAATGCCCGGTGGTAAAATCCGGGGTAACTACACAGAACTGACCATCAAAACACGTGGACGATTATCTACAGAAGATGATTTCAACAACATGATTATCAAGCAAACCGAAAATCAGGTGGTAAGGTTGAGAGATATTGGTGAAGCCACGCTCGGACCTCAAAATGAAGAGTCGGGTGCAAAGATTAATGGAAAAAATGGTGTAATGCTTGCTCTGGTGCCACTTCCGGGGGCAAACGATATACAGATTGCTGATGAGTTTTATAAACGCCTGGATCAGATTAAAAAAAATCTACCGAAAGGAGTGGAACTGAATATTGCACGTGATAAATCAATTTTCGTTCGTCAATCGGTAACCGATGTGGTTGAAACTTTGCTTATTGCCATTTTTCTGGTGGTACTTATTATTTTCCTGTTTTTCCGAAACTGGATTATTGCTTTACGACCGTTGTTGGATATACCGGTGTCACTAATCGGGACTTTCTTTGTGATGTACATTTTTGGATTTTCGGTGAATGTGCTGACTTTACTCGGAATTGTGCTTGCCACCGGATTGGTGGTTGATGACGGTATTGTGGTCACAGAAAATATCTTTAAACGTATTGAAGCGGGCATGGATAAGTGGAAAGCGGCTTTTGAAGGAACACGTGAGATTTTCTTTGCAGTGGTTTCCACTTCGCTGACGCTGGCTATTGTGTTTGTTCCGGTTATCTTTTTGCAGGGCTTTACCGGTCGTCTATTCCGCGAATTTGGTATCGTGGTGGCTTGTGCGGTATTAATTTCAGCTGTAGTTTCGCTTACGTTGACACCTGTTCTGAATGTTATTTTAGGCGGATCAGGAACGCATCATTCTAAATTCTATGTTGCCAGTGAGCCATTTTTTGTGGGTATGGAAAAGAAGTACCGACGTTTTCTGGCTTTCTTTATTCAGAATAAATGGATTTCGTTTGCCATAGTCGGAATGTGTATTTTGATGATTTTTACGCTATCAAAAGCACTAAATTCCGAATTAGCTCCGTTGGAAGATCACAGTTATGTGCGGACTACCATCACTATGCCTGAGGGAACTGAATACAGCACTACTTCAGCTTTAATTGATAAATTAGCTCAATTGAATATGGATTCTATTCCACAATCCGGTTACGTCTTGGCACGATATGGAGGAGGTAATGGAAGTTCGGCTGTGAATACCGGTTTTGTGCTTAATTTCCTGACTGATGCCTCTGAACGCAAGGTTTCACAACAAAAAGTGTATGATAAGTTATCAAAGTTTTATGGAAAAAATGCGGATGCCCGCGTTATTGCAGTCCAGGAACCTACCATATCGACAGGAAATTCAAAAAGTTTGCCGGTTCAGTTTGTAATTCAAAATATTGATTTTGAAAAATTGCGGGAGGTATTACCAAAGTTTTTGGATGAAGCCCAAAATAGTCCGCTGTTTAGCAATGTGGATGTGGATTTGAAATTCAATAAACCGGAGCTGAATATCTCAGTTGACCGTCTGAAAGCTAATAGTTTGGGTGTAAGTGAAAAAGATGTTTCAAATGCACTAAATTTAGCTTATGCCGGTGGTCGTTACGGATATTT
>CAIKVR010000425.1 GCA_903830915.1 uncultured Bacteroidales bacterium | reverse complement strand
TTTATTCTAAACTACCAAACATATTCCAAAAATATTTCTGTTATAAAACATATAAATTATTTAAAAGCCTATATTACAAATATTTATATAGATAAAATATTTTATAACTATTTTATTCCAATAGGAAATTGTCTATAAAATTGGAAGATTTAGTGATAATGATTACAAATTGAAACTTATTCAAATGCCTATAAACATTGAATTTTGTGCAATATGAGGAAATTAAATACGTAATTTAATCAAAAAAGATATCAACATGAAACTGAATTATTAAGGAATGAGGATAAAGGAACTGAATTATTCCCTGAAATTACATCGGATCGACGTCCAAATTCACCCAAAGTGATTTGAATTTTGGTTCGGCAAGTAGATTATTTGTTACCTGTCGAAGGATATCTTTTGCTTTTTCGGCGGATGCGTCAACCTCAAACTTGAGCAAAATGTGTTTTATGTAGAGATTTTGGATGCGGGAGACCGCAGGAATATTAGGTCCAAGAACCCGATTTCCGAAAACAGCACGTAAATCGGCAGCCATTTTTGAGGATGCTTTATTTAAAATACCGGAATCGCGATGACGCAGTACGATTTGAATCATGCGGAAATAAGGCGGATATTTGAATAACTTACGTTCCTCGCACTGAGTTTCAAACATTGCCTGATAATCGTTTTGGATAACCTGACTTATAATGCCATGTTCTGGTACCGAAGTTTGAAGTATAACAGTTCCCTGTTTGTTTTTCCGACCGGCACGACCACTTACCTGAGCTATTAATTGGAACGCACGCTCATGCGCGCGAAAGTCGGGGAAGTTGAGCATATTGTCGGCATTAAGAATCCCAACCAACGAAACATGTTCAAAATCAAGACCTTTCGACACCATCTGTGTTCCAATCAGAATATCGACTTTGTGTTGCTCAAAATCTGTAATGAGCTTATCATACGATTTTTTGGAACGCGTAGTATCCAAATCCATGCGTGAAACACGTGCTTCTGGAAATATCAGTCGGATTTCATCTTCAATTTTTTCGGTGCCAAAGCCTTTTGTAGAAAGTGTTCCCAGAGTTCCGCAGGCCGGACAAATGGTTGGAATGGGCTCAGTATAGCCGCAATAATGACAAGTCAGGGTATTGAAAGCTTTGTGAACTGTGAGACTGACATCGCAGTTCTTGCATTTTGGCACACAGGCACATGCTTTACATTCGATATAGGGTGCGTACCCACGCCGGTTCTGAAAAAGAATAATCTGTTCCTTATTCTGAAGTGCTTTATTGATTTTCTCGAGTAATGTATCCGAAAAATGACTTTCCATTTGCTTTTTACGGTAAGCTTCTTTGGTGTCAACCACCCGAATTTCGGGCATAGCCATTTCTTCGTGACGCTGCAGAAGTTCAACCAACCCGAATTTTCCATTTTTTGCATTGAAATAAGTTTCGATTGCCGGTGTGGCAGTTCCAAGAAGTGTTTTTGCAGCATGCATGGAAGCCAGCACGATGGCAGCATTCCGGGCATGATAGCGTGGTGCGGGGTCGTATTGCTTATAACTCGACTCATGCTCCTCGTCGACAATAACCAATCCAAGTTGGCGAAAAGGCAAAAAGATTGACGACCGAACGCCGATTATTACATCGTAACTCTTGTCGTTCAGCACATTATTCCATATTTCCACCCGCTCGGCATCGGAGAATTTGGAATGATATACACCGAGCCGCTTACCGAAAACACGTTTCAGTCGGGTGGTGAGCTGAGTGGTAAGCGCAATTTCAGGCACCAGATACAGCACCTGTTTCCCTTCGGCCAGCGCTTTATTAATAAGATGTATATATAATTCTGTTTTACCGCTTGAGGTTACGCCATGCAGCAAAACCACCTGTTTTTCCTTAAACTGCTTTTCGATTTCAGTTAAAGCTGTTTGTTGAAATTCATTCAACGGATATACTTCTCCTGTCTGGACTTCGGAAACATCGAGTCGTCCAATTTCTTTTTGATAGGTTTCGAGCACGCCACGTTCAATCAGTCCGCTCAGAACCGCAGCCGACGCAGCCGATTTTTCAAGTAAATCTTTTTTTGTAACTTCAATTTGCCTGGCCGGAATAAGACATTTCGATAAATCAATGTACTTCATCAGCACTTCCAACTGCTTTTTGGCACGACTTAGTTCATCGAAAATGCAACGCAGATTTTCTTCCTTCAATGCTTCAGCAGTCAACTTTACAAGGGTTTCTGTTTTTGCCCGGAATTTATCAGAAAGTTCCTCACTGATTTCCACGGCAGCTTTTTGAAGCAACTTATTCACCGTTGGCATGATATCACGCGTTTCAGCAATTTTATTCAATTCGGTAATAGTCAGCGGTTTTCCATCCGAAAGTATATCCAGCACCTTTTGTTCCTTGTCTGACAACAAACTTTCAGCTTCAAAATCAGGATTGATACAAACACGCGTTTCACTTTCGAGTTTCAGTCCGGCAGGAACCGCAGCCTGATACACATCACCCATAAAAGCCTGATAATAGGACGAAATCCAAGTCCAGAATTTTAATTGCGGAAAACGCAGAATAGGCTGTGCATCGAGCAAGGTAACAATTTCCTTAATTTCGTAAACTGTCTCAGGTTTTTGGGTATGAATAAGCGCAACAACCGCCGTGTACATCTTCTTTTTGCCGAATTGCACCACCACCCGCATGCCAATACGCACTGAATCAGCCCATTCGTCGGGAACGGAGTACGTAAAAGTATTCGCCAGAGGCAAAGGAAGTATGACGTCGATGTATTTCATGCTAACAGTAAACAAGGAGACAGGGAAACTAGTTGACAAGAAATTAAGAATTTCTGCAAATGAAGGCTGTCTGTTTGTTATTGCAAAGGTAAGAAAGAAAAGAGAAACGGCAATTGGTTTTACAGTGTAAACGAAATTACGCTATTGGTGTAGCTTCCCATAATTCCGAGACCGCCATCCACATTGGAATACACCTGAACAGGCTCAGCAAAGAAATTTCGGGTATTTGTACTCACCCTTGTTTGCAGATAAAGATAGTAACTACGGCTTATTTTCTGCAGATTAATCGTAACTTCCTCCTTATTTGGAGTTTTTTCATACCCCGGAAAGAACATATTTTTATTGTACAACACACTGAATTTCAATGGATATTCTTTCCCTGAGAATAACAGATTATCAAAGATATTGTATTTATTCGAAGTTAGCGAAGTAGGAGGACCAAAGCTATTTGTATTGCCTGAAACAATATCATCGAAGTTAAATGAATAATTGTATTTAATTGTATCTCCTAAGGTGGTTGTTGTAACTACTAACCGGTAAAAATTTTGTTCAGCCCCATAATCGGTCAGATGAAGTACACAATTCGTTTTATATTCATAACCAATTCCAATAGTGTCCTTGCTTATTTTAGGAGCTATTATTGGAGTTCTTTTACCGGTTGCAACCGTACTTGTATCCCTCAATGAAAATGAAATCGTAACCGCTGATTTTTGAGTAGTTCCACAAGTCACATCCTTTTTGCCGGGAACTTTTATCAGTAAACTCAACGAGTCTCCCGCCACGGGTTTATAAGTTCCAACATATACTCCGTTGCTTTTGTAAGTCAGTGTTTCCTTTAATGTCCCGTTGACAAATAAATTGGCTTGTGCATTATCGATAATATTATAAACTTTATCGTTGCTCAGGAAAAACCTGCTGAGCGAAACCTGTGCCGACACAACAGAGTCGGGTGTGACAAGGCTGTTTACAGTGACAATAGGTTCAGTGATTTCCCCATTAAATTCAATAACCTTCTGGCAAGAAGTAAAAACAACTGCAGTAAGTAAAAATAATATAAGTGTTTTGAGTAAATTCATTTTTTTAAGTATTTAAAACTTGTAGGTATAACTTACCGAAGGAATTATTGGGAAAAGTGAAATCTGCGTCAATTGATTTACCTTGTCATAGGTATTTGTCTGCGAATTGAAAACCGAATTTGTTTTCACCGTTGTCAGAAATGGATTAAGCTGATTATACGCATTATACAAACTTATGTTCCAGGTACGTTTACCGTGTTTCAATTGCTTATGAAAGTTTATACCCACATCGAGGCGGTGGGTTGGTTCGTATCTGAAATTGTTTCTGGAGCTAATGTAAGGTATACTTGTGGTATTAGTGCCGGGGAAAATTCCCTTTTGAGAATTACTTGTTCCGGGAATAACTGGTCCGGAATAATTCTGTAAAGCCAATGTACCTGCATTCCCTGTGCTGTAAATCCAGGTTGCTGCCACATCAAAACGGTCGCTGAATTTATGTGAAACCACTATGCTTAAATCGTGTGTACGGTCGTATTTGGCCGGAAAAACCAGTCCGCTATTTAATATCTGTTCGGGACGATTAAAAAGCCTTTCGGTTTTCGACCAGGTATAGCCTATCCAACCGGTGGTTTTCCCGACAGTTTTCTGCGCCAGAAACTCGATACCGTAAGCCCATCCTCGTCCGATATATACTTTGTCTTCCCAACCCGTACTCGACCCGAAAAACGAAGCACCAGGCTTGTATTCAATCAGGTTATCCATATTTTTATAATAGGACTCAACCGACAAATCAAACAAATTCAGGAAATTATAAAACACACCCACCGAAACCTGTTGCGAACGCATAGGCTCAACCCGCTTGGTGACAGGAACCCACAAGTCAGTTGGCAAATCAATATTGCTGTTCGACAGCAAATGTATGTATTGGCTCATGGAAGCATATCCGGCTTTCAGCGATAATTTATCATTTATCAGGTAACGCAGACTCAATCTCGGTTCTAAGGACTGATAAAACTGTCCCTGTACATAAAACGTGGAATAGTGCAAACCTACATTGGCTTTCAGCGCATCGGTAACGGTAATGTTATCTTCGGCATAGGCCACCGCTTCGTGGGAATAAATATTTTGATCGCCAATAGTGGTTTTCGTCGTTTGAGTTGTATCTCCTGTACTTTCTACTGCCGTTACACCCGGACGAAAAGTGTGATAAGTATAATTTGCACCAAATTTAATGTCGTTGTTGGGGTTTGGAGCATAATCAAAGTCCACTTTGGCGGCATAATCATCGATACCCGAATGAAATCCCAGATCAATTGACGTATTAGAATTGATAGGTGGAGTAGTTGCAATGCTTGTTTCGGTATTCATGCCCACGCCCATCAAAAAATCGTATCGGGTATAATACGCCGTGGTATTCATAAATAATTTATTGCTGATTACATGATTCCAGCGAAGGGCCGTGAGGATATTTCCCCAGTTCCAGTCCATTTTAAGCCATTTTTTTTCTGTTTGCAACAAGGTTGGATCTGCAATACTTAGTTGAGTTGTTGTAGCACTTTGCTGAATGTTGGCATAAATCACATCGTTGCCTGTAAAAATGCTTAAGAAAAGTCGGTCTTTATCCGAAAACTGATGACTCAATTTGGCATTTAAATCGTAGAAATAATAACCGGCCGATGTTTTTTCCATGCCGGGTTGTTTGGCCAGGGTGGCCTGAATAAGAGGCTGAGCCAGCAAATCGGCATAGGTGCGGCGTGCCGAAAAATTGAAAGTGGTTTTATCGCTAAAAATCGGACCTTCCACATTTATTTTCGATGAGATAAGTCCAACCGTAACATTGCCGTGATAGGCGTGGTTATTTCCATCGTTCATACTGATATCCACCACTGACGAAAGCCGTCCGCCAAAACGTGCCGGAAAACTACCTTTATATAAGGTCACATTTTTAATGGCATCGGCATTGAAAACCGAGAAAAAGCCAAACATGTGGTTGACATTATACACCGGAACACCGTCGAGCATAATCAGATTCTCGTCGGGACCGCCGCCACGCACAAAAAAACCGGCTGAACCTTCCGTGCCGGCTTTCACTCCGGGCAAAAGCTGCAGGGCTTTCAACACATCGGTTTCGCCAAACAGCGTTGGAACAGATTTTATCTGGGCAATAGGCACATCGATAGCACTCATTTGCGAACCCTGAACCCCAAAATCTTTCCGGTTGCCATAAACCGTTACTTCCGAAAGTTCATTTGTTTCAGTCAGCAGAATATTGATAACCGTATCCTTTTTGAGTTTTAGCAATTTATTAATCTGCTTATAGCCAACATACGAATAGAAAAGGCTGGCATTGCCTTTGGGAAGTGTCAGTGAATAATATCCGTAGGTATTGCTCACACAACCCTTGTGCGAATTTTTCTCTAAAATGGTTGCGCTGATAATGGTTTCGCCGTTTTTAGCATCGGTAATATGACCGCTTATAGTAACGTTCTGAGCAGGAGAAAATGTATTAAACAGAAATAAGAGAATATAAATCAGACAACTATTTTTCATTGAAAATGCAAATGGGATTGTTAAGAGGCAACAAAGATACATATTTATACCTTTATACAACAATGTATCAAACGCTTCGCAAGTTATATTTGTTTATCGGGCAAGATCGTGAACTTCATTAAGGGTATAAGTTCCCGAAACAGATTTATTGGAAGCTGTTATCATTGCTTTAGCCACATCGGCTGCCTGAATGGGACGGTATTTACGGAGAATTCCCAGTTTATTCAGCGCGTAAACAACTGAAAGTGCCATCTTTTCTCCTGTACGGTTTTCTGTACGGTTGCCGTCCAGTTGTCCCGGGCGAAGAATAGCGATAACTTTGAAAGGCAATGCTTTGACTGCATCATCCAGTTTGCCTTTCATGTTGGAATAAAACACAGCCGATTTGGAGTCTGCTCCGGCTGACGAAACAAGTACATACACTGGAACATGGTTTTTAGATGCTATTTCTGCTACTGTGTATTGGTATGTAAAATCAACTTTGAACTGCGCTTCTTTGGTTTTAGCCTGAGCGAGGGTAGTTCCAAGGGTGGAAAAAAGCACATCGCCTGTAACGAAATTCACCCATTCTTCGGGCTTTTCGAAATCAATGAGTTGTTCATTCAATTTTGGATGTATGACTCCGCTTGCACGTCGCACCATTGAAACTACTTCTGAAAAGTCCTGATTTTCGAGCAACAACTTCACAAGTTCAGATCCTAACATGCCCGTTCCGCCAATTACAATTGCTTTTTTCATAACTTTTCTTTTATAAACTATAAACTTTGAACTATAAACTAATCTAAATGCATATCTCTGAATCCCAGAAAATAAAGTACACCATCCAGCCCAATGGTAGAAATAGATTGCTGCGCATTTTCAATAACTTTCGGTTTAGCATGGAAAGCAATTCCAAGTCCGGCAATGTTGAGCATGGGTAAATCGTTAGCACCATCGCCCACGGCAATAACCTGTTCTAGATTTATTTTTTCCACCTGAGCAATCAGTTTAAGCAGTTCGGCTTTGCGGCGGCCATCCACAATGTCGCCCAGATAATTGCCCGTGAGTTTGCCATCCACAATTTCCAGTTCGTTGGCATACACATAATCCACGTCAAACAACTTTTTCAGTCGGTTACCGAAATACGTAAATCCTCCCGAGAGAATGGCTATTTTAATCCCACAAACTTTCAGCGTCGCCATCAGTCGTTCAGCACCTTCCATAATGGGCAGGTTTTGAGCAATTTCTTCCATCACCGACTCATCCAATCCTTTGAGCAAAGCCACCCGTTGTTTAAAACTTTCTGCAAAATCAATTTCGCCCCGCATAGCTGATTCGGTAATAGCCCGAACCTTTTCGCCAACTCCCGCACGTTCAGCCAACTCGTCAATAACTTCAGTTTTTATCAGGGTTGAATCCATATCAAAACATATCAGCCGGCGGTTACGGCGGAACATATCGTCTTTTTGAAACGAAATATCAATGCCTAATTCGGTGGAGTATTTTACAAACTGAGAGGAAAGTACATTTCTATCAGGTATTTCACCTCGAACCGATAATTCAATACAAGAGCGAACTGCATTTTCATCATCCGTTTTGAGCGAGAGTCTGCCTGTCAACCGTTTAATGGAATCAATATTCAGGTTTTGGTCGGCAAGTACTCTGGTTATTTGCGATAACTGACTGGCAGTAATAACTTTAGCAAGTATGGTTACAATATATCGATTTTGCCCTTTACGGCTCACCCAGTTTTCGTACCGATCGAGCGCAATAGGTGTAAAACGCACATTCACATTCAGTTCCGAGCATTTGAAGAGAACCTCTTTGAGGATATGTCCTGATTGAGCATCGTCCGACATTTTGAATAAAATACCAAGTGATAGTGTGTTATGAATATCAGCTTGACCAATATCCAGAATGGTGGCTTTATACTTGCCTAAAATCTCAGTAACTGCTGTTGTAACTCCGGGTTTGTCATCTCCCGATATATTAATTAGAATTATTTCACTGTCCGGCATAATTGTTTGATTTTATTTTCGGTTAAGATATTTTTTATAAGTTTCCAATGTATTCTGAACATATTTAACTGTTTCTCTTCCACGGAAATAACCATATTTCACCACCGGATCATTGTAGTATTGAGGCTCACTTTTTTTCAACAGGAAATACTCCACATTATTAAACCATAAGTGTGGATCTTTTCCATATTTTCCGGCCAACGCCATTGCATCCAATATGTGTGCAGGACCTGAATTATAAGCGGCCAGTATGAATTTGACACGCTCATCATTATTTTCTATCCTGCGAAATGCCAGATTTAAACTCTTGATATATTGTACACTAGCTTCAATATTTTTCTCTGCATCGAACTTCGTATCTTTATCGAGTCCAAAATTTTCCGCAGTTCGGGGCATTAATTGCATAACTCCTGCAGCGCCCACCCACGAAACTTCCTGACTATCAAAGTGTGATTCGTGATATGCAATTGAGGCCAATAACCGCCAGTCCCAGTTAATTAAGGGTGCATATTTCTTGAAAAAATGATCGTATGGGGAAATTGCTCCTTTCGGAATCTTCACTTTTCGAAGAGCAAAGAACGGACTTTTTTCCCAATATTTATGAAACAAATTTGTTTGCAAATGCTCTGTATCCGAAAGTTTTGTCCATTTTTCTATGGCTTTCCGCAAATCATGACTAGTTCGTCTGATTAACCAACCATTTTGCTGATCAAAGCCAACTTCGAGGTGACAATCAATCGTTTTATTATAAATTTTGTGCAACATAGCCATATTATGATAAGCAAATGTGTATATAATTGTACCATCTGCCACCATATCAATCAAATCATCTGTCGAAAGCGAATCGGCTGCCAGCGAAATATTGATTGAACCGCCAATTTCTTCATTCAGCGATTTCAATCGTTCATGGTAAATAGAGTTAGCTTTTACATATACAGTTTTTCCGGCAAGTTGGGTTACATCGGCAAGTGCATTAGCTCCCATTGTCTGAACAAGCACCTGATGTGAATCGGGTTGTGGCAGCACAAAATAGAATTTCTTCTTTAAATCCTTAGTTTCAATGGTATTGTAAGCCACAATATCCACATCTCCATCTACAAGCCACTGTGTCATTTCCTTTTCAGTACGGGCAATTTTAATTTCCAGATTAAGCCTGAGATAGTTGGCAAGATTATGCACCATTTCGTAATCAAAACCAAGTAATTCGTCACGAAACAGAAAATATGAAGTAGAACCATACATGGTAGCTACTCTCAGCGTATCAGATTTTACAATTTCTTTGAGATCTGTAATAGATTCAGTCAGCACATTTTCATCACTTTTTTTTATTCCGCAAGCAGCGAATAAAAAAAAACTTAACGTGAGTAAAAATATCGGGTGCTGTTTTTTCATTCTTTTATGACTTACAAAAACTGTATATTTTCCTGTTTCATTAAATCAAAACCATTAAGTCGTAAAAAAACCTGTGCTGTTGCCACCACATCTTTCTGGCAATAGAGTGCTATTCGGCTGATATTCTTTTCTTTATAATAAACATTTGCCACCTGACTGCCATCAATATCGTCTTTTGGGGTAGGGATACCAAAAACCGCAGTCAATAACTTGAGAGCCGTATAGTTTTTATAATCTCCAAATTTCCACATTTCCAACGTATCATGGAAATTGATTTCCCAGGGCTTTTTACCGGAAATATTAATCACTGTTGGAAGTTTCAATCCGTTTATCAACATTCGACGGCAAATATAGGGAATGTCAAATTCTTTGATGTTATGCCCACAAAAAGTATGTTCTTTCGATGTACAGAATTTAGCAATCAATGCTGAAAAATCAGTAAGAATTTGGTTTTCATCATCTCCTGAAAAGGATTTTGTACGAAAATGCATTTCATCAGCTTTGAAAAAAATAAAGCCAACCGAAATACAGACAATTTTTCCAAACTCAGAATATATTCCTGCACTTGAATTAAATGCTTCAGCAGCAGTTGTTTCATCACTGTATTTTTCGGGCATTCGTTTGTGAATCATTCCAAACTTGTCTTCCCACAGATGAACCAGTTCAGTATTTAATTCCGAAAAATCACCGGTTTGAGGTACTGTTTCTATATCCAGAAACATAATATTAGATAGGTCAACTTTCAACATATATTTAAGAATAAATAATGATATATAATTGTCATTTTGTCATTTACAAATTGAGAGTTTCAACACTAAACTGTTATCGCTGATTTTTCATTCAATTTATTTTCTATGTATTTTGTCAGAATATCAATTGCAATGTGATTGTTCCCTCCCTGTGGAATTATCAAATCGGCAAAACGCTTCGATGGTTCAATAAACTGAAGGTGCATGGGCTTCACAGTACATTCGTAACGCTCCATTACTTTGTTCACCGACCTTCCGCGTTCAATAATGTCACGATTAATTACACGAATCAAACGGTCATCAGCATCTGCATCTACAAATACTTTCAAATCCATCATCTTGCGTAATTCCGGATTGGTAAGTACCAATATTCCTTCTACAATTATAACATGGCAGGGTTTAATAGGAATTGTTTCTGTGGCTCTGGTACAAGTAAGGTATGAATAGATGGGCTGATCAATGGTTTTTCCTTTTCTTAACTCTTTCAAATGCTTTACTAATAATTCAAATTCAATAGAATCCGGATGGTCAAAATTGATTTCAAGACGTTCCTCTAACGGTAAATGACTACTGTCACGATAATATGAGTCCTGCGGTAGAATAACCACTTCGCCTTCTGGTAGGCGTTCCAGAATTTTGCGTACAACTGTTGTTTTTCCTGAACCGGTTCCGCCAGCAATTCCAATAATCAACATAGTATAATCTTTGTTAGTTTCAGAGCACTAAATTACTGATTTATTTTTTTTCAATCGAATTTGTTCCGTTGTTTTTTTTATTTTTAATCAAACATAAGTGATATATTACTGATATTCAATCAGATGAAAAAACTATAAATATACATAATGGATTGTACTCATTTATACTAAAAAGCATTTTTATTAGTTTATATCAATGAATATCTGACAATTAACCATAAAAATATCGTATCTTTGTGACTTGAAATATTCTCATTTTATGCAAAAATCAAATCTCAGTTATACAATTCGGTTTTTCATTATTTTCATGCTTGGATTTAATTCTATAAGCTTATTATCAGCTAATGAATATAATTTAGTTCCATATCCACAGCAGCTTTCACCTAAATCAGGAATATTCATTTTTAATTCAGCAACACGTATTTTATGTGATTCAAAAGAACCTGAAATTCATAAACTCGCTCAACAGTTTGCTAATCAGCTAAAACTTGTTTCGGGATTAAATCTTAAAATCAATGAGTTTTCGGGCATTGATACTAGCAATACGATTATATTCCAAAAGATTAGTGATTATAATCCTGAAGCTTACAGCCTTAATATTTCAACAAAAAATATTCGAATCGAATCCATTTCTGCCAATGGTTTTTTCTATGGATTGCAAACTTTATATCAGCTAATGCCTGCTGAAATTTACAGAAATAAAAGAGTTTGTTTCCAAAAATGGTCTGTACCTGCAGTTCAAATAACCGACTCACCCCGATTCTCATACCGTGGTTTGCATTTAGATGTTGGTCGGCATTTTTTCCCTATATCGTTTATCAAAAAATACATCGATGCTATGGCCATTCACAAATTGAATTATTTTCACTGGCACCTTACCGAAGACCAGGGATGGCGAATCCAGATAAAAAAATATCCACGCTTAACTGAAATTGGATCGAAAAGAGACGAAACATTGGTTGGATATTACTATAATCGTTGTCCACAGGAATTTGATGGAAAACCCCACAGTGGATTTTATACTCAAGATGAAGCCCGTGAGATCGTTGATTATGCCGCTCAACGCTTTATCACTGTTATTCCTGAAATTGAAATGCCCGGACATGCACAAGCAGCTTTAGCATCGTATCCATACTTGTCGTGCCGTAGAGATTCAACGTTGAAAGTAGCTACAAAGTGGGGAATTTTCCCTGATGTATATTGTCCGCGCGACACCACGTTCAAATTTCTTGAAGACGTACTGACAGAGATTTTAGCTATTTTTCCTTCAAAATATATTCACATCGGAGGTGATGAATGTCCGAAAGATCGCTGGAAAGTTTGTCCTGATTGTCAGGCTAGGATTCAGAAAGAAGGACTCAAAGATGAAAATGGGCTGCAAAGTTATTTCATTCACCGCATTGAAAAATTTCTGAATTCCAAAGGTCGGAAAATTATCGGGTGGGACGAAATTTTGGATGGTGGTCTTGCTCCCAATGCAACTGTTATGTCGTGGCGTGGTACACAAGGTGGTGAGGCAGCTGCCAAAGCAGGTCATGATGTGATAATGACACCCACAGCAACTTGTTATTTCAATTTCTATCAATCTGACCCTGTAAGTGAACCTTTAGCCTTTGGTGGTTATATTCCACTCAATGCTGTTTACAATTATGAGCCTGTTCCGTCCAGCCTTAACTCCACTGAAGCAACTCACATTTTAGGAGCTCAGGCAAATTTATGGACTGAATATATTTCTACGACAGAACAGGCTGAATATATGGCATTCCCACGTGTTTCAGCAATATCGGAAGTACTTTGGACTAATGCTTCAAACCGAAACTGGGATTCATTTAGAAGCCGAATTCCTACTGAGTTTAATCGTTACAATGAGCAAAATATCAAACCTTCCAAGGTTTTTTATGACGTTCATTTTCAATCAACTCCCACAACTGATAAGAAATTGAAAATAACTTTATTGTGCGATTGTTCCAATGCTAAAATTCAATATGAACTGAACGGAAAAAGCAGGATCTATAAAGAACCGTTTATTCTTTCCGAATCAGGAACAATAAAGGCAAGAGCAATTGTAAATGGTCAACAATTTGGAAAAGAAATCAGCAAACAGTTTATTGTCAGCAAATTGACCGGAGTTCAATACAGCAAAAACATTAACAACACTTGGTACACCGGTGGTAGTCTAAATGCACTTTCGGATGGAATTCCAGGTAATAAAGTAACTTACTCTGAATGGGTAGGAATCGGGAATGGAAAAGATTGTGAGATTCTTTTCGATTTGAAAGATTCAGTTTCAATCAGTCGTTGTTCTGTTGGATTGCTTCATGCCCCCGCACTTTGTGTGGTAATTCCATCAATAATTAAGATTTTTGGTTCTAAAGATGGGGTTAATTACAACACATTGAGCGAATTACAATTACCGATATCTGATTCACCATACTGGGAAATTACCAGGCCTGAATTCAATATACCAAAATCAACTGTCAGATATTTAAAATTTGAATTGAAAACTGGTGGAGATTGTCCTATAAACAGTCCAGATAAAACGGATAGTAGTATGATGTTTATAGATGAGATATGTGCATGGTAAAATAATTCATTTTAATTATAGCTACAGATTACGTAGTAGTTATTTTATTAAAAAAACCTAAAATAATGATTGGTTTATAATTAAGTTTTTGTACTTTCATGCCGCAAAAGTCTGAATTTTATCATTTCTTATTTTTGTATACATGATTTTTCAAGACTAACCTAAAATATACTTTTATAAATTACTAATAATCAAAACATTGGATATTTCAACACGAAGAAATACCGAATCGAATTAATCTAAATAATTAATGAAAAAAAATAGTTTACTAATTTTCATATTGTTTTTATTAATTCCAATTGGTAAAAGCCAAACTTTAGATAAAAAGCTTGCATTTGGATTTTCTATCGGAAAAAACCTCTATGTAGGTGATTACGGTGGAAATGGAGTTATTGACTTTGGACACACTGAACCACGTGTGTCTTACACGTCTTATGGTTTGTCATTAGGTCTTTATATTTCTCCTGCTATAGAATTGGGAATTCAGGCTAATTATGGTGACTACGGTTATTATAATTCAAAAGATTTTATAGTACAAAACTACAAAGGAGTAGATAGTTGGTTTAATAGTTTTCTAACTGTCAAATATCAGGCTACAACATCGATAAAATATAAGTTTCATTTTCTCAACGACGAAGACAAATTCCTGCCTTTTTTATCAGTTGGTATGGGTGTTGCAGGTTATGCCAGAAACACTTCAAGGGACAAACCTATAAATCCTGACGATGGATCAGTTACAGCCCCCAGAGGTGATTTTAAAGGAACTGATTTGATTATTCCATTTGGTTTTGGTGTACGATATAGACTTTCGGGCAAAACAGCTATTCAATATCAGTATCTTTATAATTTAACTAACGCTGATAACCATGATACTCACATGAGTGGTAGCCCTGGAAATGCTAATTATGATTTTGAACATCAAAAAGCTGGTAACGATGCTTTTGGTGAGCATATTTTCACAATAACATATTCCATTGACATTGATCCAACTTATGATAAAGTAAATGTATGGAGAACTACCCGGTACAAAGGTTACAAAGATGATGGTTGGAAAACGTACAGATATCGGAAAGATTGAAACAAAAATACCCCTGAATTCATTATTCAGGGGTATTTTTTTGTTTTTAATCTTTTATCAATTACCTATTTCCGACAAGAATTTGATTCTAACCAATCGTACTTCTGTTTCGCTGAATTCGTCTTCACCTAATTCTTCTAACGCATCTTCAATTTTGTCAGTCTCAGCAGTACTAAAATAGTCAAATATTTCATCAACACGGTCAGGTTCCATAACTTCACGAAGGAAATAATCGATATTAATTTTAGTTCCTGAATAAACAATCACCTCAACCTCATCCAAAAGTTCATTAATATCTAAGCCCTTTGAAAGTGCAATATCGTCAAGCGCAATTTTACGGTCAATTGCCTGAATAATAGAAACTTTTAGTTTAGATTTATTTGCAACAGTGCGAACCCTCAAATCTTCAGGACGGATAATCTCGTTTTCTTTAACGTGTTCTTTAATTACTTTCAGAAATTCTTCGCCATATCGCTTCGCCTTTCCGGCACCAACACCGGGGATATTTTGAAGTTCATCCATTGTAATCGGATAACTCGTTGCCATTGCTTCAAGCGATGGATCCTGAAAAATTACGAAAGGTGGAACTTCAAGTCTTTTGGATAGTTTCTTGCGTAAATCTTTCAGAATAGAAAACAGTATATCGTCAGCAGCGCAGGTTCCCCCACTACTTTTTCCTCCAACTGTTGCATCGTCTTCTTCGTCTTCAAACTCATTATCTTTAACAATTGGAAATGCTGTAGGTTTTTTCAAATAAGCTTTTCCGGCATGAGTCACCCGAAGTAAGCCATAGTTTTCAATTTCTTTACTGATAAATCCGGCTATCATTGCCTGACGAATCACAGCGTGAAGCATTCTTTCGTCTTCATCAGAAGCTGAAGCATAATTTTCAAGTTCGTCATGCTGATATGTTTTAATATCAGCTGTTTCGTTTCCTTTTAGAATATCAACTATATGTTCTGCTTTAAACTTCTCTTTTACAATGAGAATAGTCTCTAAAACAAGTAGTAACAATTCCATTCCTTCAATAAATTTTCTTGGTTTCATACAGTTATCACAATTTCCACAGTTATCTTCCTGATATTCTTCGCCAAAGTAATGAAGTAATAATTTCCGTCGACAAATTGAAGATTCAGCATAAGCTTGTGTTTCCAATAATAATTGATTGCCAATTTCCTGTTCGGCAACCGGTTTGCCTTGCATAAATTTGCGCAGTTTATCTAAATCTTTATAAGCATAAAAAGCAATACATTGTCCTTCGCCTCCATCGCGACCACCACGTCCGGTTTCCTGATAGTATCCTTCAAGGCTCTTGGGCATATCATAATGCAACACGTAACGTACATCCGGTTTGTCAATTCCCATTCCGAAAGCAATAGTTGCAACAATGACCTCTGCCTTTTCCATCAGGAAACTATCCTGATTTTGACTACGTTGAGCTGAATCCATTCCAGCATGATAAGGTAAACACGAAATGCCGTTCATTGTAAGCGTTTCCGACAATTCTTCCACCTTTTTCCTGCTCAGGCAATATATTATACCTGATTTACCAGCTTGAGAACGAATATATTTAATTATATCCTTGTCAACATTAATTGTTTTCGGACGAACTTCGTAATACAGATTGGCACGATTGAAAGACGATTTGTAAACTGTAGCATTCAACATTCCCAGATTTTTCTGGATATCATGCTGTACTTTCGGAGTAGCTGTGGCAGTAAGTGCTATAAGTGGTGCTGTTCCTATATCATTGATAATAGGACGAATACGCCGGTACTCAGGACGAAAATCATGACCCCATTCTGAGATACAATGTGCTTCATCCACAGCATAAAACGAAATTTTAATCTGTTTCAGAAATTCTATATTCTCATCTTTTGTAAGCGATTCAGGTGCCACATAAAGAAGCTTCGTCTTTCCAGATAAAATATCACCCTTTACAGCATCAATTGCCTGACGCGTGAGGGATGAATTAATAAAATGCGCTACACCATCCTCTTCGCTGAAATTTCGCATGGCATCGACCTGATTTTTCATCAAAGCAATGAGCGGTGATATTACAACCGCTGTTCCTTCCATAAGAATTGATGGCAACTGATAGCACAACGATTTGCCACCACCAGTAGGCATTAATACAAAAGTGTCTTTACCATCAAGTACGTTTTGGATGATAGCTTCCTGATTTCCTTTGAAGCCATCAAAACCGAAATTCTTTTTCAGTTGTACTGACAATACCGATGTTTTGGCCATATTCGTTTTAAACGTAAAAAAATGATTGCGAAAGTAGTATTTATTGTCGAATTAAAAGCATTGTTTTGTCTGTAATTTTATTGTTTATTGTAAACAAAAGCTAATTAAGACATTTCATGCCATTCAATTTATGAAACAAAAATATAAACAGATTTTAAATATGCAATACCTTTTGAAAAAAAAAACAGGACATTAACTAAAATTTCAAGTTAATGTCCTGTTTATCTCGGTTTCGAATAGTTTTTTTAGACTTTCAAGCAGTTTTTAATCGGTTGACATTTGCTTTTTCAATTTTACTTTGTGCATAAGGGAGCAAAATTGTAAGCTTTGTTTCTTTTTTTGATGGCATTTCATACATTTCATCCATCATGATGGTTTCAGTAATTGAACGCAATCCACGAGCTCCAAGTTTAAACTCTATTGCTTTATCTACAATATATTCTAACACTAATTCATCAAATGTAAGTTCAATACTGTCCATATTGAAAAGCTTGGTGTACTGGCGTATTATAGAATTCTTGGGTTCTGTCAGTATTCGGCGTAAAGCACTTCTATCTAACGGTTCAAGATAGGTAAGGATAGGTAGGCGACCAATAATCTCAGGAATCAGACCAAATGACTTCAAATCCTGTGGTGCAATGTATTGCAACAGATTGTGTTTGTCAATTTGCTCGTTTTCTTTAGCCGCATTATATCCAACCACGCGCGTATTTAAACGTGAAGCAATTTTTTTCTCAATTCCATCAAATGCACCTCCACAAACAAAAAGAATGTTTTGAGTATTTACAGCAATCATTTTTTGGTCGGGATGCTTGCGTCCTCCTTGAGGTGGAACATTTACCACTGACCCTTCGAGCAGCTTAAGCAATCCTTGTTGAACTCCCTCACCACTTACATCACGGGTAATACTCGGATTATCGCTTTTACGGGCTATCTTGTCTATTTCGTCAATAAAAACGATGCCACGTTCGGCAGCTTTCACATCGTAATCGGCCACCTGAAGCAAGCGTGTCAGAATACTTTCAATGTCTTCGCCCACATAACCGGCTTCAGTCAATACAGTAGCATCAACAATGCAAAAAGGCACATGAAGTTTCTTAGCTATAGTTTTTGCCAACAACGTTTTACCCGTTCCGGTAGAACCAACCATGATGATATTTGACTTTTCAATTTCCACATCATCGTTCTTGTTTTCCTGCATTAATCGTTTATAGTGATTATAAACCGCCACTGACAGGTATTTTTTGGCCTCATCCTGCCCTATCACATACTGATCAAGATATTCTTTTATTTCAATCGGTTTAGGAACTTCATCCTTTTTCAGATTAGGCAAAGAGGTTTTTTTACTACTGTTTTCCTTTACAATTTCAGCTGCCTGCACGGCACAATCGTTACAGATTTGAGTTCCATTTTGACCAAGAATAAAAAAGTCAACCTGTGACTCGGTGCGACCGCAGAAACTGCAATTTTTTGACGTTTTAGCCATTTAAATCTATTATTTCGTGTTTAATGTTTCAAATTTCGCGTTTATGCCAACTAAGAAATACCAACTACTTACTTATTTTTTCTTCTCGTTAAACAACACTTTATCAATCATACCATAGTCCAAGGCTTCCTGTGAAGTCATCCAATAGTCACGATCTGAGTCTTTTTCAATACGCTCAAATGGATTGTTTGAATGATCGGCAATAATCGTGTACAATTCTTTCTTTAGTTTTTGAATTTCACGTGCAGTAATTTCAATATCCGATGCTTGTCCCTGAGCGCCGCCCATTGGTTGATGAATCATAACACGGGAATGTTTCAGCGCTGAACGTTTGCCATGAGCACCAGCCACAAGCAATACTGCACCCATAGAAGCAGCCATGCCTGTACAGATTGTAGCCACATCGGAACTGATAAACTGCATGGTATCGTAAATTCCCAATCCGGCATAAACCGAGCCACCCGGAGTGTTCAAATAAATGGAGATATCTTTGCCCGGATCGGCAGAATCGAGGTAAAGCAACTGAGCCTGAATTACATTGGCGGTGTAATCGTCGACCTGCGTACCCAGGAAAATGATTCGATCCATCATTAAGCGGGAAAACACGTCCATTTGCGTAACGTTCAACTGACGTTCTTCCAAAATGGAAGGAGAAATATAATTGCTGGTAATGTCGGCATATTTATCGAGTGCCAACCCATTCATGCCAAGATGTTTGGTAGCATAGTTGCGAAAATCGTTGTTGTTCATATTCTTAAGAGTTTGAAAGTTTGTAAAGTTTGAAAGTTGAAAAAGGCTTTGACCTTTTCCAAAAAGTGAAACAAAGATAGAACTATTTTGTTTAAAATTTCAGCAGGTAAAAGCCTTTTTCCGAAATACAAGAACCGTACCCGGTAAAATTAGTGAAAAGTGATTTGAAGAGGTGTTTTTTAGTAGTTACAAATTGTATTTTCTACTTACTATGAACTACCTACTACAAACTTCTTATTTTGCTTCGAACATTTTATTGAATTCCTCAATCGAAACCTCTTTATTGTCAAGTTTTACAGCTTCTTTAATCACTGCAAAAGTCTTTTCTTCAGACACGCGGTCAATCATATTTTTCAGGGTGTCTTCCTTCTTCATCATGTCTTTGGCGTAGTTGGCAATAATTTCGTCATCCATTCCAATCATGCCGTATTGAGCAAACTGGGCTTTGGCAAGTTTTTTGGCATATTCTTCAATGTCAGGGGCTTCAACCTTGATTTCATTGGCGGTCTGAATTTTATTTTTGATTAACTGCCATTTCAGGTCATCAATCATTTTTGAAAAATCTTCTTCTAATTTTTCTTCAGTCACATTCTCGTTTGTGCTGAGCACCCAACGTTTCAGGAATGTATCAGGGAAGGTAAGATTGTTGTATTTTGCCACAATCATTTCTTTTGTATCAACACCGAATTTGTATTCGCTGTCGGCTACAAGGCTCTCCTGGATGTTTTCTTTGATTTTATTGCGGAAATCTGCTTCGCTTGTTACAGTTCCTTCGCCGTAAACTTTATCGAAAAGTTCCTGATTAATTTCAGATTCGTGGTATCGGGTAATGCTTTCAATTTTCACCTGAAAATCTGCAGTAATTTGCTTGGCTTCGTCTTTCGATATTTTCAACAAAGAACTGATTTCAGCTTCATTTTCAAATGCCGCAGCAGGGTTAAATGTAATTACATCGCCTTTTTTTGCACCTACAAAAAGTGCTTTTTGTTCGTCCTTCATGTACGAAGCTGTCATGGTGGCATCTTTCACTTTCAGACCGGACTCGTTTACTTTTCCGTCGGCCATTTCCAGCAATTCTCCTTTTACCATGTCCTTTTCTTCAACCACTTCTTCCTGAATATATTTTCCGTAGCGTCCGGTATATGATTTTAGTTGATTGTTAATCATTTCGTCGCCAACAGCAATATTGTAGTATTTCACTTTGTCTTTTTTGCTCAGTTCTACCTCAAATTCGGGAGCAAGACCAAGGTCGAACACAAACTCAAAACTTTCGTCGGTATCGAAATCAAAAGGTTTTTGTTCGGCTTCATTTGGCATTGGTTCACCAAGCATATCCACTTTGTTTTCACGAATATAGCCATACAAACCATCAGAAACCAGTTTATTGATTTCTTCAGCTGTCACAGCTTTACCATACATTTTTTTCAATAAACCCATTGGCACCATACCGGGGCGAAAGCCGGGAATGTTTGCTTTTTTGCGGTAGTCGCGTAAGCTTTTTTCAACTTTCTCGGCATAATCTGCTTTCTCAATGCAAACAGTCAACATTGCATTGTTTTGATCAAGGTCTTTTCTGACAATATTCATATTTAATAATTCTATAGTTTACTGATAATTAGCTTTTTTAGAACGGGGTGCAAAGGTACAAAAAAATAAAATAGGTTGTTATCAATATTCGGAAAATTTTAGGATAGTGCTAGTTTTCAATGTTGAGAAGTGAAAAACAGCTCATTATAACCCAATTTAGGTATTGGAGACGGTGATAATTTAAGCTCCGATTATCAAACTCTAATCGCATATAAATAAATTCACACACTCGGCATATCGACCGTGGAGATGCGACATATAAGATTTTAAATATCAAACAGGTTTAAAAAACCTGTTTGATATTCTATATCAGTCAAATTTCAAGGTTGGCATCCCATTCACTATTTCCACCGTTTCTACACTTACACGGATAATGCTCAGCAATAAATCTAAGATATATCGTGATTTTTGTTGCTCCTCTGCCCATTGGTTCGGGTCATTGCGTATGCCGCTGTCTTTATTTACTGTAATCTGGTAGCGTTCCATGATCCATTCAATGGCACTTTTGCCGTTTACCACATAGTCGTATGCTTCCAGCGGAATGTTCTCGATAAATATTTGCTCATTGTATTTGATAATGGTTTTGTCCTCTTTGCGGGGGAAACGCATTTTTTCAACCCGATAATTGACCGCCGTTCCGGGTGCAATGTTCACAATTACGCCCGAAGCAGGAGCTACATTTTCATAATCAAGATGCAAGGCTGCCAACGCACGACCGGCTTTGCTGAATGTCCAAAAATCGCGAGGCTCATCTACCAGCGGCAACCGAGGCAGCATTTTCTTTAAATCGCTAGCAAAACGCTCCCGATATTCTGCACTGTGCAGTACTCCATACACATAATAGAAAATATCTTCTTTCACCACTCTGTCGCCATAAGCCTTACGGCAACGACCTAAAATAAAATCACTTACGGCATCGCGGCGGATAAATTCCTTTTTGTCTACAGCACTATCAAACAAGGTGGCTTGCTGCTTTTCTTGCTCTTCGTAATAGTAAAGGGGGAAACATTGGGTATCACCTGATAAATGATAATCTGCAATTGAATTTGAAACTAATGCTGATAACCCTTTTTGTGAACCTGAAGAAGAAAGTGCAATTATACAATTTTCTGCTCCATTTGTTGGGAATAGAATTGAACTTAAACCGGGACTTTCAATAAATGGTTTATTAAAATATAGATTTTGTTTGGCAAATGGTCTATATGAAGATATTTTAATATCCTTATTATTAAAGTGATGCTCTATTCCTTTTTCAACATCTTTTCTCAATGCACGTGTCCAGCTAATTTTATCCTCATTTGAAATTATAAAATCTTCTACTTCTAAATTCGAATTATTTTTTTTTGCGTCTGTATACTGTTTCTGTTGTTGATTGTAAAATTCAATCATTCCTATCATATTCCTGTCCAATTCAATCTTTGAATAATTGTAGACCCATGAATCTCTACCAGTTGCAACACCTGGTGCGTTTAACACAAAGAATGTAGTCGTTTTCAAATCAAATTTCTTCTCTGGCGCAATAGGAATAAAGGTTTCAAAAATATCATTTCGCTGGTTTAACCAATCTCCGTGTTCGTTGGTTTGTAGTGTTTGCCAAGCCATTTCGGAGTTTTCTATGCTTTTGAAATTATCAACAATGAATAATTTGTCCTCACGGGTGAGATAATCGCCAATGTCGTAGTAATGAATGGTGGCGGTTTTTTCTGTAGAGACCTTGCATGTAACGTCTACATGTTGATTTTCAATAATTGTTTCAGAGACGCAAGGCATTGCGTCTCTACATGCTGCAGGATTTTTCACCAAAAACGTAATGGTAATGGGCGTGCGTGAACCTAAACCAAAAACATTTCCACCTTCTGTTCGTCTTAATTCACTCTGTGTTCTGCAATTTCCTCTCAAATTGAATACATAAATGCTCGTGAATTCTTTTTCGAGACATTTTCTAAAACCATCCGTACTGTTGCCATCCAACCATGCACCATTGGACACAAATGCAATTAATCCACCAACTTTGGGGTCTAATCTGTCAGTACTCCATCTGAAAGCTTTGATGTAAGCATCATAAAGTGATTTGTTCAGTCCTGCATTCGATTTTTCGGCATAAGTGGCTGCAATCCTAGCATCTAACTTAGGATAACTTTGATTTTGTGCATTGTCATTTGCCGATTTTTGACCAATGGAATACGGCGGATTGCCCATTATTACTTGCAGTTTTGCTTGTTTTTGTGCCAATACACGTTTGGAGTTTTCGGGAAACATTTTGGCTTTCATGTCGGTTTTTTCGTCCGTTTCGCCTAATTGGAAGGTGTCGGTGAGGCAAATTCCATCGAATGGGGTATATTGGTTTGGTAGAGACGTTGCATGCAACGTCTCTACATGATTGGTTTGCGCCACCAAATCATGATACGCATTTTCGATGTTAATGGCAGCAATATAATACGCCAACAATACAATTTCGTTGGCATGCAATTCGTGTTTGTATTTACGTTCCAAATCGTGTGGAGCAATTAATCCGCTTTGCAACAAGCGAGTAATAAAGGTTCCTGTTCCTGTAAATGGGTCTAAGATATGTACATTTTCGTCGCTCACGCTGCGCCCAAATTCTTTTCTCAGAATGGCATCAACAGAGTAAATAATAAAGTCGACCACTTCCACCGGTGTATAAACTATGCCCAGTTTCTCCACCATTTTTGGGAAAGCGGTTTTGAAAAACTTGTCGTACAGTTCCACAATTATTTTTTGCTTGGCTGCTCCATTGTCAAGGTCTTTGGCACGCTCTTTTACCGACACATAAAATTTGTCCAGCGTGGCAGTATCTTCCGCTATGTCTTGTTCTTCGAGCAAGTCCAGCATTTTTTGCATCGAAACGGATATAGGATTGTTTTTTACAAATGAATAATCCTCGAAAAGTGCTTCAAATACTGGTTTGGTGATGATGTGTTGCGACAGCATATCTATTGCCTCTTGTTCCGAAATGGAAGGATTGATATTTTTTTGCAATCCACTCAAAAACTCATCAAATGCTGCTCGATGTTCGGGGTTTTCGGCTATCAATGTTTTTATTCGCTCAATTTGTCGGTTGGCAATGTCCGCCACATCCTTAGCCCATTGCTCCCAATAGAGTTTTTCGCCTACTTTTTTCACCATTCGTCCAAAGATAACGCCTTGCATTTGTTCAAATTCCAAGGTCATTTTCAGTTGCAATTCTGCTATATTGCTGTTGTTTTCTCTTTCGCCCGAACTTGTTGAACCCGAACGAGCAACGAGGATATTGGCTGGTTTGTAGCGGTTGAGTTCTATTTTGTTGATAGTGGCATTGAACCTATCATCGTGCGACCGCAACGCATTGAGTACGCTCCACACGGTTTTGAAACTTTCGTTTTTGTCTAATGCTTTATCGGCTTCCACGTAGGACGGTATCACCACAGGAATGATAATATAACCGTATTTTTTACCTTCCGATATGCGCATTACCCGCCCAACGGACTGTACCACTTCTATTTGAGAATTGCGAGGCGAAAGAAACATCACCGCATCCAATGATGGCACATCTACACCTTCGCTCAGACATCGCACATTAGTGAGCACACGACAATCGCCTTTCTCGGCATCGGCAGCTTTGAGCCACTGCAATAATTCTTCGCGTGCTGGTGCGCCCATTGTTCCATCGATGTGTCGGGAATTTACGTTTACAATGGTTTCGCGTGCTTCTGCAGACAAATCTTCCATGTACGCGTTTTGGGTGGACGAAAACGAGTTGGTAATTTGTTTGGAAACGGCTATGTTCTGACAAAAAGCCACTGCACGGCGCATAGGTTCGGGGTCGCTGGTTTTTACAATATCAGCATCGCCCAGTATGTTTTTTGAAAGCGCATTGATACAACCGATTAATTTGGCTGCATCGGTAGCATTTATTTCAATATCACCACTGGAAACCACCCGTTGCACCGATTCCGACATTTCATCTTCGCTCATGGTCAATATCAGCACTTTGTAATCGGACAATAAACCACGTTTCACGGCTTCGCCAAAACCAATTCGGTATATTTCGTCCCCATAATTAACGTCGTCCATCGAACACAATACGGCTTGCATTTCGCTTGCTTTGCTCTTGGCATCCTCACCGTACAGTTTGGGTGTGGCGGTCATATACAGTCGTTTGTGGGCTTGTATAAAATCGTTGTTGTGTACTTTCACAAACGATGATTCATCATCATCTTCTACCAACGTTACACCTGTGGTGCGGTGTGCTTCGTCACAAATAATCAAATCGAACACAAACTCTCCGGCAGTTTGTGCTTTGGCAATTACCTCAATGGATTGATAAGTGGAAAAAACAACCGTCATCCCACCCACATTAAATTGCTTTATATCATTAAATTGCTTCAGAATTTCTTTTACGCTGGTAGAAGCTGGCAGCGCAAGATCCGAAATAGAATCACCACCCGTGTCGTTGCGTTTGGATTTGGTTTTGCTCACTTCCACATCCGAACAAATACAGATGGAATTGATGGGTTCATCCGCTTGTGCCGACCATTCCCTGAGCGTTTGTCCGAGCAAAGCAATGGAAGGTACAAGAAACAGAATCAAGCCTTTGCCATCAGTTTCTTTTTCGGCAATTTTGAGCGAAGTAAAGGTTTTGCCCGTTCCACACGCCATTATCAGTTTTCCACGGTCGGCAGTTTTAAAATGTTCATGAGTAGCATTGAGCGCATCCGTTTGGTGCTCGCGGATTTTCTTTTTGGTTTCTTGAGCAGCTTCGCCAAACACACCATCGGCTATTTTTTGCCAATCCACAGGTGCATCAATCAAATGGTTGAGATGAATGCAATTAACCGGAGGCTGCTGATTTTGAATGGTTTCGGTGGCATTGGCACTCCATTTATTGGTGGTAGAAATCCACAACCGATGTGCAAATTGAGTGGTTTCGCCATTGTCATTTATAAACTGTTTGCTGGAAGTAGAAAGAAAAGTATCCACCGCCGCTTTGTCGATGCTTGTTTTTTCGTCGAAACATTTGCACTGTACCGCCCAATAATCGCCACTATATGTGCGCATTACCAAATCTATGCCCAAATCGGAACCTCCAAAGTTTTTACGAAACGGAAATTCATTCCACATCCACACTTCAGAAAATTGATATTTGTAAGTCGGGTCGGTTTTTAAATACCCTTGCATCAAGCGTTCAAACTTTTCACCTTTGTCACGTTCGGAGAAAGCATATTTGCGAAATTTATCGAGAATGATTTGGAAGGAAGTAGTGGAGTGACTCATTGGGTTTTATTGGTTTTTGCTCCAACAAAAAAATACGCCGAATAGCGTATTATCCAATGAATGAAGTTTGCATAAAAAAACGGGTGCAAACTTCACTTTATCACTCCTGCGGGTTTGCCGTCCCTTGTGTATGAATAAGTTAAAGCCTACACCCGCGTGGGGCATAGGCATCTACTAACTTATTCTTATACACTCTACTTAAATCGGCAAATTTCAGGAGTAAGAATAATAGCTAATGCTATATTACTATGTTGAAAATTGTTTTTTCATAATGCAATGGGGCAAGCTCCATTGTCGAATTGTTTTTTTTGTTTGGATTGCAAATATACATAAAATTATTTTTCAAACGTTGCATTGGAATGAATCCCAACGCAAAATAAATCGGTCGTGGCTATGCTACTTGCTATACTAAACATCTTAGCCAGTTGCGTAGCAACTATTTATTTTGTTGCCTGAGGTTTTTAGCTCTGCGAATTAAGAGATTTTCCATTAATTTCAATTTTGAGCAATTAGCATCCTTGAGTTGAGCATTTATTTTGAATTACTTAATTTATCCGGTTGTTATTTGACAGTCAAATCAGGGATTTCTTAAAATCTAGTAGATAATTTGACCGTCATTTTTGGCAATAGTAAAAATAATAGATCAAAAATGATGGTCAGATTAACATAAATGAAAATTAAATCACCAAATTTGACCGTCAAATTAACTGTTTCAATAAAAATTCGAGTTAAATTGATCGTTTTTTTAGTGTTTTGAAGTTCAAAACAGGACTTTAAATCATCAAAATTGCCATTTTCAAACCAAATATAGTTAATATGACCATCAAAAAAGCTGTTTTGATTTTCATTTGTGTTAATCTGACAGTTCGTTTTTGTGTTTTCATTTTCATAAAGTTAATATGACGGTTTGATTTAACTGATTCAGGAAGGATTATCTGAATTCATTTAATTCTACTTTAGTAAGTGAAGTCGACTTGACTTTTTATAATTGCGCTCATACTGAGCTTTTTGTTTCATAAAAAATATTCTACTACAATATTTTAGTTCATAAAAGAGCATTTTCGAGCTTAGGAGAAGCAATATTGGGTAGTATTATGAATTTGAATGGCGATTTCAGAAGATCAGTAGGAGCGACATTATACCATTGCTGAAAAGTGAAGACGAGTTCAATTAAAGATTTATTGGCAACTAACGGTCAACAATACGAAGTGAGTTAAAAGTCACAATAGGACATAAAACAAAATTAATCGTAATTTCTTTGATTTGTAACATTAATGAAAAGTAGTACTTTTGCAAAAAAGAATTTACAATTGCTAAAGTCCAGTGGTTTCCATGAAAAAAAATCTGATTTTATTCCTTATAACTTACCTCCTTATAATACTGGTTTTCCTAATCCAAAAGCCTTTATTCATGGCTTATCATCACGATGTATATTCCGGTGCATCATTCACCGATTGGTTTTCAGTGATGTATCATGGTTTTAAGTTAGACATTTCGATGGCAGGTTATCTGACCTTGATTCCCGGAATTTTTCTGATTGTTTCGCTTTGGGTAAAACCCCAAATTATGACCCCTGTCAAACGATTTTACTTCGGACTTATTTCTGGTCTTATTTCCATTGTTTTTGTTTCGGATATCATACTTTATAAATACTGGGGTTTCAGACTGGATTGTACGCCACTTTTTTATTTGAAACAGCCAAAAGATGCCATGGCAAGTGCCGACTGGAAAACGTTGGTTTTTGGATTATTATTGATGACTGTAATTTCATACCTGCTATATCGGTTGTTTAACCGCTTTTTGGTCAAAGTTATAGAACCTGAAAAAAAACTGACACAAAAACTCCTTACCGGTTTTATCCTTTTATTCACAACAGGATTACTCTTTTTTCCAATTCGGGGTGGAGTTACTGTATCCACCATGTGCGTGGGAAAAGTATATTACAGTCAAAAAATGGAACTGAATCACGCAGCCATCAATCCGATGTTCAATATTTTCGAGACTTTGTTTCTTGAGCAGGATTTTGATAAGCAATTTCGGTTTATGGATAAGGCAGAAGCGAAACGAGAATTTTCGCAACTTGTTGAAAAGCAATCTGTTGAAAAACAACCTGAATTGTTTACTATCCAACATCCGAATGTAGTAATCGTTGTGCTTGAAAGTTTTATGTCGAAGGTGATTGCTCCACTAGGCGGAATACCTGATGTGGCTGTGCGGATGAATGGTTTTTGTAATGAAGGCGTGTTGTTTACCAACTTTTATGCCAATAGTTTTCGGACAGACCGCGGGCTGGTATCCATTTACAGCGGATATCCGGCACAGCCAACTACTTCGATAATGAAATATCCTGCCAAAACCCAGTCACTGCCTTCCATTCCAAAATCATTAAAGAAAGTCGGTTATGACCTGCAGTATTACTACGGTGGTGATGCTGATTTTACCAATATGAGATCGTACCTCATATCTATGGGAATTGACAATATTGTTTGCGATAAAAACTTTCCAATTAAAGACAGAATGACCAAATGGGGTGCTCCGGACCATATTTTATTCAACCGAATTAGTTCCGATTTAGATAGCGAGCAGAAAGAACCTTTTCTGAAAATGGTTCAAACGCTTAGCAGTCACGAGCCTTTTGAAGTGCCGTATCATAAATTTAATGATATGTACCTGAATTCGGTGGCTTACACCGATAGCTGTCTTGGTGTTTTTATCGACCGCTTTAAACAAACAAAATACTGGAAAAATTCGATTGTAATTCTTGTTCCCGACCATGCGATGCATTATCCGGCCAATATTGACAACCGATCGATTGCACGTTATAAAATTCCTTTGCTGATTATTGGAGGTGCTGTGAAAACTCCCTGCCGGATTGATACCTATGCATCTCAGATTGATATTTCGGCAACTTTACTGGAACAGATGAACATTCCTCATACCGATTTTATGTTTAGTAAAAACATTCTGAATCCTGCATCTCCGCATTTTGGCTATTTTACCTTTCCAAAGGGATTTGGAATGGTCTCACCAAAGAACCGATACGTGTATGATTGTGATGCAAAATCAGTGGTTACACAGGAAGGAATTACGAATTACAATAGAAAGAAAGCGGAAGCCCTGCTGCAAACACTTTACGACGATTTGGAGAAAAGGTGAGTTTTATTGGAATCAAAAAAGATACACTAAGTTGACTGAGAATACTTTATTTTTTATTTTTGAATCTTCATTTCTGGAGGTATTTCTTATTCCTTGTGTCCATGTTCCGCCAATTTGTACTTTATTGAAGAATTCCAATCCAAATCCGAGGTTGTAACCGTAATCTATATGATCCAAAAAAGCATTGTAAAGTGTATTTGTGATCTCATTTGGCTCAACACCTTCATTTACAGTTTCGCCATTCAGTTCGTAACTTCCATATATTCCGGCAATTCCATAAACACCAATCACTCCAAGTGTCAACCGATACCTAAGATTAAGCGGCACTTCTACATAATTCAATTCCCGATAGCCTTTTTTAATGTTTTTGGATAAGGTATCGGTAAACACACTGCCTTTTTGGGTAAGAACAGCACCAAACTCCATTCCCAATCCCGATTTTTTAGGCATTGCCTGATAAATTAGTCCAATTTGATAGCCATTCAGATTTTTCGAGTCGAATCCGGCAGCAATATCTGCCTGACTAAATGATTTAATTTCGTTGGCCATATTCACTCCGGTTTTGATGCCGAACTGGGCAAAAAGACCGGAGGAAAATGCTAAAAAGATTACAACTAATAAATTCTTTGTTCTCATAACCCCTAACCCCTAAAGGGGAATTAAGTTAGTATCGATTCTTATATTTTATTTACTATAAACTACTGACTATAAACTGTCAACTATTTTTTCGTATTGCGTTTACGTTCGTTTTCGTCTAGATAAATTTTGCGTAAGCGAATGCAGGTAGGCGTAAGTTCTACATATTCGTCTTCCTTGATATATTCCAACGCTTCTTCCAAACTAAAAACTACCGGTGGAATCAATTTGGCTTTATCATCTGCTCCCGAAGCACGCATGTTGGTAAGTTTTTTGGGCTTGGTAACATTTACCACCATATCGCCTTCTTTTGAACTTTCGCCAACAACCTGACCGGTATAAATCTCATCTTGAGGAAAAACAAAGAAT
>CAIKVR010000424.1 GCA_903830915.1 uncultured Bacteroidales bacterium | reverse complement strand
CTTCGGGTATCCAATGTGGACGGCAGATTACAAAGAAAATCTACACCTCAAATCCTATTTATTAGGAGTTTTCTCAACTAATGGCAATGCGGTTTTTTTATGTCACTACTTTTCGATACTTTTCAATATTTCCAACGCTTTTTCTACCGTTTTTACATCCGAAAAAACAACCGAACGACGATGATTCTGCTCCCGGAGCTGGCACTGTCGGGGATGTGATGTCATGTATTGAAGCAAACGGCCAAACGGTTCGGACTGATAATAAGGCGATTGCGGATTGGAAACCAAAAATGCAGTCATCCGTTCGTTTTTCAATACCAATTTTTCAATGCCGTATCGCATTGCCAGCCAGCGTAAACGCACCACCTGAATCAGACTATGACCTTCGGCAGGTATTTTTCCAAAACGATCTTCAATTCGTTTGATAAATTCCTGCAGTTCATCTTCGGTTTCAATATTATCCAGTTCGCGATATAAGCTGATGCGCTCCGAAACATTCTCGATATATTCTGCCGAAAACATTACTTCCAAATCCGAATCAATCTGACAATCGTTGACATAAGCCGTTGAATTTTCCGTTTCGTTTCGTTCATCTGCATACAATTCGGCAAATTCTTCGTCTTTTAATTCATGAACTGCCTCATTCAGAATTTTTTGATAGGTTTCGTAACCCAAATCGGCAATAAAACCGCTTTGTTCTGCTCCAAGCATGTTTCCGGCACCCCGAATATCCAAATCCTGCATAGCTATATTGAATCCGCTGCCCAGTTCGGCAAAGGTTTCAATTGCCTGAAGACGGCGGCGGGCTTCGGGTGTGAGTAAGCTCATTTCAGGTGCCATCAGGTAACAAAATGCCTTTCGGTTGCTGCGCCCCACGCGCCCACGCAACTGATGCAAATCGCTCAAACCAAAATTCTGAGCACTATTTATAATAATGGTATTTACGTTCGGAATGTCAATGCCCGATTCAATGATTGTTGTTGCAACCAGCACATCGTATTCATAATCAATAAAATCCACAATAATTTCTTCCAGTTTATCAGCTGCCATTTGTCCGTGACCAACAGCTACGCGACAACCCGGAACGAGGCGCTTAATCAGATTTTCAATAATATAAATATTCTGAATACGGTTATTTATAAAGAAAACCTGACCATTCCGGTTCATTTCAAGTTGAATGGCTTCCCGAATCACATCTTCATCGAAGAGATGGATTTCAGTTTGTACCGGATATCGGTTGGGTGGGGGAGTATTTATTATGGATAAATCGCGCGCTCCCATAAGCGAAAATTGCAACGTTCGTGGAATCGGCGTTGCAGTCATGGTAAGCGTATCCACGTTCACCTTCATTTCTTTGAGCTTTTCCTTTACCGTGACACCAAATTTCTGCTCCTCGTCGATAACAAGTAAACCTAAATCTTTGAATTTTATGCTTTTACCAACTAATTTATGTGTTCCAATGATAATATCAATCTCACCTTTGGCAAGGCGTTCTAACACTTCTTTCGTTTGGTTTGAAGTGCGGGCACGACTAAGGTAATCCACTGTAACGGGAAAATCTTTAAAACGGTCTTTAAATGAATTGTAGTGTTGCAAAGCCAACACGGTGGTGGGAACAAGTACAGCCACTTGTTTACCATCGGTAGCTGCTTTGAAAGCAGCGCGCATAGCCACTTCCGTCTTTCCAAAACCCACATCTCCACACACCAGTCTGTCCATTGGCAGAACGGATTCCATGTCCTTCTTCACATCAGCAGTTGCCTTTACCTGATCGGGCGTATCTTCGTAAATGAATGATGCTTCCAATTCCTGTTGCAAATAACTATCGGGCGAGTACTGAAATCCTTTTTCTGCTTTGCGTTTAGCATAAAGCTTAATAAGCTCACGTGCAATGTCTTTAACCTTTGATTTAGTGCGTTCTTTCAGTCGCTCCCATGCTCCTGAACCGAGTTTATTGACACGTGGTGCTTCACCTTCTTTGCCTTTGTATTTCGAAATGCGGTGCAAAGCATGAATACTTACAAAAATAATATCATCATCTTTATAAGTAAGTTTCACCATTTCCTGCATTTTGCCGTTCACATTGGTGCGAATCAAACCGCCAAACTTACCAACACCATGGTCGACATGCACCATATAATCGCCAATCTGAAACTGATTCAGCTCTTTAAGCGTCATCACCACTTTACCCAGACGGGTTTTATCGGTTTTAAGCTGGTATTTATGAAAACGGTCAAAAATCTGATGGTCTGAATAGCATACCAGCGACATATCATGGTCGATAAAACCTTCGTGAAGCGTATTTTTTATGGATTGAAAATTAATTTCATCACCACGGTCAGCAAAAATAGCCGTAATACGGTCGGTTTGCTTCACACTGTCGCTCATAATGTAAAGCTTGTAACCTTCCACCAGTTTCTGATGGAGATTATCTGCTACCAAATCGAAGTTTTTATGAAAAATCGGTTGAGTAGAGGTTCTGAATATAACAGTTTTAGTTGACTGAAAATAAGTACTTTCACCCCATTCTATTTTACGAAACTTTTCAACTTGTTCGATAAAATCATCGCCGGTAATGTGTGTTTTTTTCAAATGAGGAGTCTCATGTCCTGACTCATTAGCTTTGATAAGTTGCTCATTATAAAGCTGATTGATCCGTTCGCGCACGAAGGCGGCATTTGTGAAATCAAGCAGGGTATTCGCAGGAATAAAATCGAAAAGTGAAACTAATTGTACCGACTTATTTCTCTGGAAATCAGGAATTATAACTATTTCAGTAACTTTTTCTTTTGATAATTGAGTTTCAATATCGAAAATGCGGATTGATTCAACCTCATCGCCAAAAAAGTCGCACCGGTAAGGTAATTCATTGGCAAACGAAAAGATATCAACAATGCTGCCCCTAACCGAAAATTGCCCCGGTTCATAAACAAAGTCAACTCGTTGGAAATCGTATTCCAGTAGCATCTCCACAATGAAATCAATCCCGATACTTTCACCAACACTCATTCGTAACATCTGACTCTTCATGCTGTCTGCCGAAACCACTTTTTGCAATAATGATTCAGGCGAAGTAACTATCAGACAGGGCTTTGTTGTATTTGCCAAGCGATTCAGGACTTCAGTCCGCAGAATTTCATTTGCTGTATCGAGCTGCGAAAGCTTGATTGCTTTTTTAAATGCAGAAGGGAAATAGAAAACCTCTTCGGTGGAAAGGATTTGCTTTAAATCATTATACAGATAAGCTGCTTCATCGGCATCATTACGTATAACTATGTGGTTCTGTGGATTAGCTTTAAATAATGAAGCAATAACCAACGCAGATGAAGATCCGCTCAAACCTGAAATTTTTATAGTTGGTTCGAGTGAAGAAAGCCAGTTTTGCACCTGTTTTATTTGCGGGTGAAGGCTGTAAAGTTGTTGAAAATCAGATAAATTAATAATTTAGTTCGTTAGAAAGGTTGATGAGTATAAAGTGTCATTTTTCTAATCAATACTCAATTTTATCAGACGAATTTGCCCACGCCTTAAAAGCTTTTATAGCCTCTTCAGGTAGTTTCTGAATAGACTTTAAACGTCTCTTCGAAAGCTTAAGTTCAATCTCATCATAAATAAATGAATCATCGAAACCAATATTTTTCGCATCGGTTTTGGTATTTCCATAATACATTTTATCCAAATGTGCCCAATAAACGGCTCCCAGACACATTGGGCAAGGTTCGCAGGATGTGTAAATCTCACAACCTGCCAAGTCAAAAGTGCCTAGCTTTTTGGCTGCTTTGCGAATGGCATTCACTTCTGCATGTGCTGTAGGGTCATTGTGTGCAGTTACACGATTAACGCCGGTTGAAAGGACTTTTCCATCCTTGACAATCACTGCACCGAAAGGACCTCCGCCATTATTTATATTTGCAACTGACAATGCAATTGCTTTTCGCATAAATTTATCGTTGTAATTCATAAATTTGAACTAATTTTAAAAAATAGGCTGACAAAGAT
>CAIKVR010000423.1 GCA_903830915.1 uncultured Bacteroidales bacterium | reverse complement strand
GTAACCGGGAATACTATCGGTAGTAATTCTGTGTCAAACAGCATTAATGCAAGTTCAGCAAGTACTTCCAATGCGCAAACGGTTTATGGCATCTATTCTGCCGGAACAGGAACAGTTACTGTAAGCGGCAACACCATTGGCAATATGAACAATGGTACAACCAACACTACAGCCGGAACGGCCGGATTAATCAATGGAATTACAGCAACCGATGGAACGCTGACATTATCGAACAACACCATCAGAAATCTAACCATTGCCAATGCCAATACAGCTACCAACAATAACGCATCGGTTATTGGAATTGCACTGACAGGAACCTCTGCCCCAAAAACAATTTCCGGCAATACAATTTATAATCTGTCAAACACGTATGCCTCCTTTGCAGGAAAAGTTACCGGGTTTTATTACGAAGGAAGCACTTCGGGAACAAACACCGTTTCCAAAAGCTTTATTCATAGCCTGACAACTTCGGGCACTTCGGGAGCTACACTGACAGGAATTCAAATCGTATCGGGTGTAACAACTTATTCAAACAATATCATCAATCTTGGAAGTTCAAATCAAAATGTGATTTATGGTATATACGATACCGGAGCTGCTTCTCAAACCTGTAATCTGTATTTCAATACCGTTTATATTGCCGGAGTTGTGGCGGGAGGTGCTTACAATTCGTATGGTTTTTACTGTGCAGCAGCAAGTAATACCCGCAGTTACAAAAACAATATTTACTATAATGCCCGATACCGTAGTGCCGGAACGAGTTCTCATTTTGCTGTATATTATAATGTCACCGGAGTTTCAAACCTGACCTCCGACTACAATGATTAACCCGTAGTGCATTTATAAAATAGTAATAAAAAAAGTTGTTCATGTCGGATATAATCCGTATATTTATCTGACTACCAATCACATAAAAGACATGAACAACTTCCTAACAAAGTACGAGAAAATTCTCGAGATATTAAAGAAATTTGAGACAAAAAGTAACTTTCTGAACCAAATTCGTCGTCCACGTTTAAGCGATATTGAATTAATCGCTTTAGATATAACGGCAGAATCACTAAGTATTGATTCTGAATATCAATTATTTAGAACTATACCAAGTTCATTAAGTTCAAAAATTGAACGCAGTGTTTATAATCGTCGAAGACGAAGATTGTTTTTTGTAAAAGAGCGAATCCGCAAAGCGTTAGCGGAAAAGTTGACTGGTTCTGAAAATTATTTTATCGTTGACAGTATGCCTTTGGAAATCTGCAAACTAAGTCGTTCATCAAGAACTACTATTTGCAAGGAAAACTTTTTGACAAGTCCTTCCAAAGGTTATTGTGCCAGTCAAAAGTTGCATTTTTATGGTTATAAATTACATGCTGTGTGTAGCTCTAATGGTGTATTTACCAATTTTGAACTCACACAAGCCGCTGTACATGATATTCATTTTTTGAAAAACATAAAAAACAACTTGTCTTCTTGTGTTTTGATTGGTGATAAAGGTTATCTGAGTGCTGATTATCAACTTGATTTGTTTACTTCAAGCCAAATAAAGCTAGAAGTACC
The DNA here is from genome assembly GCA_903830915.1 of uncultured Bacteroidales bacterium. Taxonomy (GTDB): domain Bacteria; phylum Bacteroidota; class Bacteroidia; order Bacteroidales; family Paludibacteraceae; genus Paludibacter. Next base: position 475 of record CAIKVR010000423.1, on the reverse strand, counting down.
AATGAGAGTTAATCAACATGATTATCAGAAACAACCATATCTATTTAGAAAAACCAGAAAACGAATTGAAACGCTCTTTTCTCAACTTTGTGACCAATTTATGATTCGTCGAAACTACGCTAAGTCTTTTGACGGTTATAAAACAAGAATACTATCAAAGATTACGGCTGTAACGGTTATTCAAATGATAAACAAACTATTAAACAGAAATATCAACAATCTAAAATCACTTGTTGTCTAAATGCACTACGGGTAAAAATTATTATATTACTGAGTTATAACTTTTGAATCCTTATTCCGCTCAATACTGTTTTTCCATATATTGAATTTAATTTAATGGAAATGCCACCTTGTGTTGAAATTTCAAAAGCTTTTATTACGGCAGTTTGACAACCATATTCTTTAGCTAAATTTAAATTTTCTATAACCACTTTATTGTTGATTAGCACATCAAAAATACGTTCACCATTTGCCG
>CAIKVR010000422.1 GCA_903830915.1 uncultured Bacteroidales bacterium | reverse complement strand
GTTTAATTTTTTCCCTCTATTATCAATTGCTTTGGTAAGTCGAGTTTCATTTTTCGCAGAACGTTTTTGTGTTAAGTTGTTTGAAAGAATTTGTAAAGCAACGTCTTCTGCTTTGATAATTCTGTAGTCTAAATAGGGTCTGCTGATTAATAATAGACGAGCAGTAAATTCAATAAATTTACAGAACTTTGCCATAAATAAATGCAAGGAAAAATGGCAAAAGCACAAAAAACCCGTGCATCAAAACATCCGTATATAAGTCCAAAACAAATGACAATCGAAGGATTCGAGAGTCCATTTTCTCAATCATTGGATATGAATAATCGTTGGGTGGTTTTAGCACATAAGATTCCGTGGGATTTGTTGGTAAGCACATATCAGGCTCAAATGAACAATAGCGAAACAGGTGCAGACGGCATCAATCCACGTGTTGCGATTGGAGCGATGATTTTGAAACATATATGTAATATGAGCGACAGGGAAACAGTATTGCAAATACAAGAGAACATGTATATGCAGTACTTCATAGGATACAGCAGTTTCAGTACAGAAGAACCTTTTGATCCATCATTGTTTGTTGATTTCAGAAAGCGATTGGGTATTGAACAAATAAATTCCATCAATGAGAAGATACTTGGTCTAACAAAAAGTGATAGTTCGAGAGAATCTGATAATACACACCATTCAGAACATCAAGATAGCTGTAATATAAAAGATGATGAAGCAATTCAGCAAGAAGCATCAGCGATAGAAAACACAATAACACACAAGGGAAAACTCATAACAGACGCCACTGCTTGCCCACAAGACATAGCGTATCCAACAGATTTGAATTTATTGAATGATGCCAGAGAGAAATCAGAAGAGTTGATAGACACATTGTATTCTGTACAGTTTCATGAAAAGAAACCCAGAACATACAGAAAGATTGCACGAAAGAATTATCTCAAAACAGCTCAGAAAAAGATCAAATCAAAAAGAGAAATACACAATGCTGTAAAAAAACAACTGAGCTATTTGAGGAGGAACCTAAAGAGTATAAACAAACTTTTAGACGAATACAATGAAATACCGCTGAATCCGCAACAACACAAATATCTTTTTGTAATCAACACGCTATATGAACAGCAAAAGAAGATGTTTGAAGAAAAAACACACAGCATTGAACATCGTATTGTAAGCATACATCAGCCGCATGTACGCCCTATCGTTAGAGGCAAAACAAATGCGAATGTTGAATTTGGGTCCAAAATAAATGTCTCACTCATGAATGGTTTTGCTTTCTTGGATGATTTGTCATGGGATGCCTTTAATGAGGGTACACGATTGATGGCTTCAGTAGAGAAATACAAGAAACGATTTGGATATTATCCCGAAGAGGTTTTGGCTGATAAAATATACTGCAACAGACAAAATAGAGCAGCACTCAAGTTGCTTGGTATAAAGCTCCGAGCAAAGCCATTAGGAAGACCAACGGCTGTGGATGTGGAACACGTAAGACCGGGCGAAAGAAATCCAATAGAGGGCAAGTTTGGGCAAGCTAAGACCGCATACGGTATGAATCGTATCAAAGCAAGGCTTCAACAAACAAGCGAATCATGGATAGCCACTATCATTTTGGTACTCAACCTGATTAAATTAATCGGGCAGGGTGCCTATTGTCTATTATTATCTGTGATAATTTATCCAGCAGAATTGTTAAGGATTTTTGAGGGTTCAATAAAAAAGATAGCATCTAAAATTTGGGCGGATTTTTATGAAATACCCGTGTTGACTTAATCAGCAGACCCTAATTAGTATGAAAGCCTGACAACATTAAAGTTTTATTTTCCAATTGTATTAATACCTTTTAGACATTTATTTTAGATTATTGAATTTTTATTTAATTCTCTGCGTCCTTTGCGATTCCGATAATCCAGCCTGCCGGCAGGCAAGTATCGGAACTCTGCGCATCTTTGCGTTAAAACATTTTCAGACCGTAATTAAATTCT
>CAIKVR010000421.1 GCA_903830915.1 uncultured Bacteroidales bacterium | reverse complement strand
GTTCGGGATTAACCCGTACTTAAAGAAAAATAGAACTATTATCTCTGAACTAAGGAATTGGGGCACAATTGCCGCTTAATTTAGAGCTTTTTATAACGAACTATTGATTTACAACTTCACCGATTAATGTGGCAGATGAAGCACGAATAACTTTTACAAGGATAGTTTCACCGATGCGACGTCCCTCTCGCGGAAAAATAATTACTTTGCACTGCGAACTTCGTCCAAACATTTGTTCTTTTGAGCGTTTCGAAAATCCTTCAACCAGCACCTCAAAGGTTTTACCGACATCGTTTTGGTTGCTCTCGTTTGCAATTACCTGCTGTAAATCAATTATTTCTGCAAGTCTGCGTAATTTTACTTCTTCGGGTACGTTGTCCGGCATACGTTTGGCAGCAACCGTTCCGGGACGCTCGGAGTATTTAAACATAAATGCCATATCGAATTTTACTTCGCGCATCAAATCCAGAGATTGCTGATGGTCTTCTTCTGTTTCGTCATGAAATCCACAGAAAATATCAGTTCCAATAGCTACGTCAGGCATAATACGGCGCATGGCTTCAACCCGGTTTAGAAACCATTCACGTGTATATTTTCGGTTCATGAGTGTAAGAATCTTGTTACTTCCCGATTGAACGGGCAAATGAATATAACGGCAAATGTTAGGATAACGAGCCATCATTTCCAATGTTTCATCTGTCATATCCTTCGGATGAGGGGATGTGAATCGGATACGCATATCAGGTGCAGCTTCGGCTACAATTTTCAAAAGTTCCGGAAAATCAATCACACCACCATCTTCATTGGTATAAGTATACGAATTGACCGTTTGTCCTAATAAGGTAACTTCTTTGTAGTTTTTCGATTGTAAGTCGCGTATCTCGTTCAAAATGCTTTCTACATCGCGGCTTCGTTCCCGCCCACGTGTGTAAGGAACTATGCAGTAGGTACAAAACTTGTCGCAACCACGCATAATAGAAACAAAGCCTGAAATTGACGCTCCGATTCGGGTTGGAAGTACATCTTTATAAGTCTCGGTTTTGGACAATTCTACATTGATTGCCTTTTCGCCATTCTCTACGTCATTAATTAAATGCGGAATATCCAGGTACGCATCCGGCCCTACTACAATGTTCACACCATGCTCATCAATCAGCTCTTCTTTTACACGCTCAGCCATACAACCAATTACGCCAATTACGAGCTTCTTTTTCTTTCGTTTCAGCGACTGAAAGTATTTCAGACGTTGAATGATTTTCTGCTCAGCATTATCGCGCACAGAGCAGGTATTTACAAAAATTGCATCAGCATCGGTAATTTTATCTGTAAGGGCAAAACCATCCATTTGCATAATTGAAGCCACCACTTCGCTATCAGCTACATTCATTTGACAGCCATAAGTTTCAATAAAAAGTTTTTTGTCGTTCAAAGCGGATTTAAAGTCCGTTGTATCAACAGGTTGATCATTTAAATTCATTTATTCTTGTTTTGATTTATATTTTACAAAGGTACATCTTATAATCATATTATAAAATAATTTCGTCTTTTACATTATTTAACTCATAGCTATTTGATGTAATAACATTTTAATAATGAGTTATATATGAATTTTATTTCGTTAAAGTAAACACTAATTTTGAATTTTTTTGAATAAATATGTTGAAATGACTTGCACGATTAAAAAATTATTCTCATTTTTGCAGAGTAAACAAACAGATAAATTTTTCATAGTTAAGGTTTAGGTTAAAATGTGCAATGGGTGGCTGTGAAGTTACCCATTG
>CAIKVR010000420.1 GCA_903830915.1 uncultured Bacteroidales bacterium | reverse complement strand
TGTTCATATTGCTATAATAATTACGTTTTATATTGTCAATTTGTAATTTGGCTGCAAAAGTATCACATTATTTTCATACTGCAAAGCAAAATGACAATAAAAGAAGTAAAAAAGTTACATTAATGTAGATAAATTATAAAAAAGCTACATTAATGTATTGAAATAATAGAATTTAATAGTATGTTGATTTTTTGTTTTTGTGATAATGCCAAATAGTATCTTGATAGATTAAACCAAAAAAAGAGGCAGACCATTTCTCACGAAGTAGTCTGCCCGAAACAATAAAACTAAAAAACACACGATTAGTTCTAAATAGTTTCACCGTGTTTTGAAAAGTGCAGACCTATTGATCTGCACTTTATATTAGTCTTGAATTATGGAACTTTTATTTTACATACAAGGATTCGTCTCCCTTTTCTCTTGTTCGTATCCGGTATGAATCATCAATGGTTGATACGAATATTTTTCCATCTCCAACTTCACCTGTGTAGGCAGTATCCAAGAGACAATCAATTGTTTTTTGTAAATTTAAATCACGTACAACTATTGATAAGGTAAGTCTTGATATATTTGAAGTGTCAGTTGATCCACGGAATACATTTTTTTCTTTTCTTTCGTTTCCTACACCGTAAGTTTCGGAATAAGTGAAGAAATCAATATCAATTGAATGTAACGCATCTTTTACTTCTTCGAATTTGGAGCGTCTGATAATTGCTTCTATCTTTTTCATAATGTTTTATGTTTTTAATTGTTTTATTTTTCTTCGTTTTTTATTGCAAAGTTATTGAAATTGAACGATAAAGCAGCTACTTCATTATAAATATATTTAGTAATAACATTGCTGCTTTTCGTTTTATTCAATTTATTTTAGTTGTTATAAGCTTCAGCTCCATGTTCAAATACGTCCAGACCACCAAATGCTGTTTCACCTTTAGGCTCAACACGTAATTTAAACGGATAAGGAAGTTTGTTTATAATAAACATCACTATCATTGCAATTGCAAAAGTTGTTAGAGTTATGATTGCACTTCCCACTAACTGAGCGTAAAATACATTCCAACCACCACCATAGAAAAGACCTGTTACAGGTGCTGAATTGTCTGCTCCAAATGCTCCAGTTGCGCCATATTCGCCACTTGAGAAGAGACCGATTGCTAATGTTCCGAATATACCATTCAAACCGTGAACAGGAACTGCTCCAACAGGATCATCAATTCGAAGGTATTCCAATAAATAGATTCCGCCAAATACTATTGCTCCAGCTATTGCTCCGATAATGATTGCTCCAAATGGTGAAACCCAATAACAAGGTGCTGTAATAGCTACTAATCCACCCAACAAACCGTTTACAGTAAAACCAACGTCAAATTTACCTTTAAATGACCCAACGTAGAAGGCTAATATCATGGCACTTAATGCACCTGTACAGGCTGCCAGAGTTGTATTTGCAGCTACTCGACCAATACCAATTGCATCCATTGCTGATAATGTACTTCCGGGGTTAAAACCGTACCATCCGAACCAAAGTAAGAATGCTCCTGTTACTGCTACAGGTAAGTTATGAGCTGCAGGAAGACCGCCTCGTTTTTTATCATCGCGTAAGAATATACGTCCGATACGTGGACCTAAAACTATTGCTCCGGCCAGAGAAACTACACCACCAATCGTATGAACAACTGTTGAACCTGCGAAGTCGCGGAAACCATTACCTAATGAAGGAAGGAAATGTCCGGGAGTTCCCATTAATGCAAGGAAACCATCAGGACCCCAAGCCCAGTGACCAATAATTGGATAAATAAATGCTGTTACACCGATACTGTAAAGAATATCACCACGGAAACTTGTACGTCCAATCATAGCTCCTGAAGTAATGGTTGAAGCGGTATCAGCAAATGCAAACTGGAATACGAAGTGAGCTAATAATGCTACACCTGTTGTACCATAAGTGGCCGGTGCTCCTTGTAAAAAGAACCAGTTAAGACCTATAAATCCATTACCTTCGCTAAACATGAATGCATAACCAATTGCCCAGAATGAAACGCCACAAATAGCTGTGTCGAGCACACATTCAATCAGTACGTTTACAGTTTCTCTTTTTCTTGCAAAACCGGCTTCTAACATAACGAAACCTGCTTGCATTCCAAATACCAGTGCTGCGGCCACTAAAGTCCAAACGGTATTTAAAGAATTGATAACTGCTGTTTCGTGAGCAGTGTATGTTTCTGCTGCATTGGCAGATGTTCCACCAATTAAACCAGGTATTAAAACCATGGCTGCGACTACTGCCAATAAACCTAACATTTTACCGCCAAAGATTGCTGCGAAAAGTTTCCAGTTTTTTGGTTTTGAGATATTCTCACTGATTCTAGTGAAATACCCACTCCTTCGGGGGAGCGCTAATGTTTTACTCATAATGTTTAATTTTAATTGTTGTGTTTATTATTTTATTATTTCATGAAATACCTAAAAAAAACTAATACTATTTATAGTGTTATACCTGCTACGAAGAATGCACCGCCTGAGTAAGGATTTGCGCCTAAAATACCGTAAACTGGTAAGCAGAATTTGTCTGTTATTGCTATTGATTTACTTACTTTGATACCTACGTTGGTAACTCCTGCCTTTGTTGTTGCATAAGCGTTGCTTTCACCCAAGACTCCTCCTGCAAACACTTTTACTAAAGGAGTAACCTGATAACCTAATTCTATGTAGGTTGATAAAGCTGCTTTTGTTGCATCAGAAGGTTTTTTGTCCGCACCTGCAAACATTGTGTTGATAGAAGCACTGATTGGAAATTTCTCTGAACCAGTATATGCAAGTGTTGCTTCATAAATGTGATCGGTTGTTTTTTCATAATCAAAATAGCTTTTAGTGAATCCCCAGTTGTAATCAGTAACTGTAAGGGCTAATGCACTGGAGAATGCATAAGTTGCGTAAAGATCTACTTCTTTAACTACCCCAGTAAAACTACTTGAAGCCCATGAACCAAGTGTTAACCCTCCAATTGTATAGGAAACAAAAGGTTGAACGTTTGGTGTTCCTAAAGATGGATTTATATCCAACGTACTAGAAGCTATACGATCTTGTGGTACTCCACGCCATACATACGAGCTAACTAAGTCTGCTCCGGTTGAGAACTGTGCTTTTGCACTTGTAACTGTGAAAACTGCAATTGCTAAAATTGCTACTAATCTAATCTTTCTCATAACTTGTAAAATTTAAATGATGTTTAATAATAAATTGTTTCTGTTTTAATTTGACAATTGTCAAGCGTATATTTGTAAAAGCTGACATAATGTTTTTAATACACTGCAAAAATAATCAAAATGATATTGTCAAACATTAAATACTATCAAAAGAAAATGAAATATTTTGGTGTTCTTTTAAATTGAAACTATTAATCGTGATATACTTTCAATATGAATATAAATATATTGTAATGATTACATATTACTATATTGAAATATATTTTATTGGTTGTAAAAATACAGTAGAGTACTGCATTTCCATGTTAAAACAGGGGATTTCTATAAATTATTTGAGATATTTATGCTGAAAAACATAAAAAGCAATGTTTTTTGCCTAAGTTATACCTGAAATATCATTTGTTTTTCCCAAAATAGTCTCTTTTTTTAAACAAAATGGAATAACACCGTACTTCCTGATTCTGTCATTATAAAATCTTTATATTCCTACCCACACATTAAATATTTTCCATATAACATTCCCTGTAATTTTGCAGCGTGATAAGTTCATTGAATCAACTGACATAAATTTGGTTCAGTCATTCATTGAATAATACAAATTTAAATAAAAAAGTTATGAAAACAATAATTGAACTTTCGATGGAATTAAGTGGAGGAGTAGTTCTCCTGTTTGTTCTTGCAAGACAGTTTGCGAGATTAAGTCGCAACGACGATTTTTTTAAAGATACTTTCTTTGAAGACGAAAATGAAAAACTCAGGGATGAAAACAGAAACGATTTTATACACCATGTTTCAATTTAAAAAAAACTAATATGGAAACAAAACTTTTAATGGTAGCAACCGCCGAAACAAGTAGCACAACCGGCTATATTATTGGGGCAATTATAGCTGTGGCTATACTGGGTTATTTGATTTATTCACTGATTAAACCCGAAAAATTCTAACGTCAAATCATTCTCTTAATACTTTAAATGTATGTTCACAATGTATGACTTTTTGCAAATTATTATTTTCCTCGGACTATTGATAAGTTTAACGCCGGTGCTGGGGAATTTTATGTACAAGGTGTTTAGCGGCGAAAAACACCTGCTATCTACACCTTTGGGTTGGCTCGAAAGGCTGACTTACAAACTTGTCGGTGTCGACGCCAGCGAAGAAACAAACTGGAAAAGCTATGCATTCGGGCTGTTACTTTTCAATTTGATCGGATTTTTGTTTGTGTTCCTGCTTCAACTGACACAAGCGCAGCTCCCATTAAATCCGGCCAATTTACCCAATGTGTCGTGGCATTCGGCATTTAATACCGCTGTAAGTTTTATGACCAACACCAACTGGCAGGGCTACGCCGGCGAAACCACCCTGAGTTATCTGGTGCAAATGCTTGCTCTAACCGTTCAGAACTTTGTGAGTGCTGCCACCGGAATAGCCGTTTTGTTAGCACTAACTAAAGGACTTTCGCGCAAGACAACTGACAAATTGGGTAATTTCTGGGTGGACTTGACCCGTTCTACCTTGTATGTGCTTTTACCGCTTTCCATTGTGTTTGCAGTTTTCCTGGTTGGACAAGGTGTGATTCAAAACTTTGATACCTATCAAACAACTCACACGCTTCAGGGAACTACTCAGGTAATTCCAATGGGTCCGGTAGCTTCGCAGGAAGCTATCAAACAACTCGGAACAAACGGCGGTGGTTTCTTCAATGCCAATAGTGCGCATCCGTTTGAAAATCCTACTCCGCTGAGTAATCTGCTCGAAATGCTGGCTATTTTATTGATTCCTGCCGGATTGACTTTTACGTATGGTAAAATGGTGGGGTCAAAAAAACAGGGTTGGACAATTTTCATTGTGATGATGATATTACTGCTTGGCGGTTTAGCCATATCCTTGTATGGAGAATACTCAGCCAATCCTATTTTCGGTCATTCAGCACTGATGGAAGGAAAAGAAACGCGCTTCGGAATAACCAACAGCGTACTTTGGTCAACTTCCACCTCTGCAGCATCCAATGGTTCAGTAAACGCCATGCACGACAGTTTATCGCCACTGGCAGGAATGGTTGCCATGATTAATATTATGCTGGGCGAAATCATCTTTGGTGGAGTTGGCGCAGGAATATATGGCATGATTGTATTTATTATACTCACCGTATTTATTGCCGGATTGATGGTGGGTCGCTCACCCGAATACCTGGGTAAGAAAGTGGAAGCTTTTGAAGTCACGATGGCAATTATTGCTAATTTGGCTACTTCGTTCGTTATCCTGTTGTTTACAGCCTGGGCTTCGGTAACCACCCTTGGTTTATCAAGCCTGAACAATGCCGGACCGCATGGATTTTCGGAGATTCTTTATGCTTTCAGCTCTGCTGCCGGAAATAATGGAAGTGCTTTTGCCGGACTCAATGCCAACACTGTATTTTACAATGTACTTCTTGGAATAGGGATGTTGATTGGACGATTTGGTGTGATAATCCCGATGTTGGCTATTGCCGGAAGTATGGCAAAAAAGAAAATTACACCGCCATCAACCGGAACTTTTCAAACTGATAACTGGCTGTTCGTTATGTTATTAATCGGCGTAATCATTATTGTCGGCGGTTTGACCTATTTCCCGGCTTTATCTTTCGGACCAATTGTGGAACATTTATTAATGAACAACGGAATTACATTTTAAACTCTTAGAACAATGACAACAAAATCAAATAAAAGTATCTTTAATAAGAAACTGCTTGCACGGGCTGCACAAGACAGCGTAATAAAATTAAATCCTGCCGTTCTGATAAAAAATCCGGTAATCTTTATTGTTGCAATCGGTGCAGTTCTGACAACCATCATTGTTATTATAGGAATTTTTCAGGGAGGATATTCTTCTTTCAATTTACAAATTGCCATTTGGCTGTGGTTTACGGTGCTGTTTGCCAATTTCTCTGAAGCCATTGCCGAAGGACGTGGCAAAGCACAGGCAGAAAGCTTGCGTAAGAACCGCACGCAAACAGTTGCCCGTAAAATGGTTGGCGACAAAGAAACCGAAGTACTTGCACCCGATTTGCGCAAAGGCGATATTGTGGTGTGTGAAGTGAATGATATTATTCCTTCGGACGGTGAAGTGATTGAAGGAATTGCCAGTGTGGATGAGTCGGCCATAACAGGCGAATCGGCTCCGGTAATTCGCGAAAGTGGTGGCGACCGTTCGGCAGTAACAGGTGGCACTAAAGTGTTGAGCGACCGTATTCTGATTCGTATTTCAGCTGATGCCGGTGACACCTTTATTGACCGCATGATTGCCCTGGTGGAAGGTGCCAAACGTCAGAAAACACCCAACGAAATTGCCTTAACGATTCTGCTTTCGGGATTATCCATCATTTTCTTATTAGCAGTGGTAACGCTTCCTGCCTTCTTTGGATATGGTCTGACAGCTTCGGGAATACCCCAGTCACATAACTTATCTATTCCTGTGCTTATTGCCCTGTTGGTTTGTCTTATCCCAACGACCATTGGTGGTCTGTTGAGTGCCATCGGTATAAGTGGAATGGACAGATTAATTCAACGAAATGTAATTGCTACCAGTGGACGTGCTATTGAAGCTGCGGGTGATGTGGATGTGCTTTTGCTCGATAAAACAGGAACCATTACCCTCGGAAACCGCATGGCAACCAATTTTGTTCCGGCCGAAAATATAACCGTAGAAGAACTGGCCGATGCAGCTCAACTTTCGTCACTTTCAGACGAAACACCCGAAGGACGTTCGATTGTTATATTGGCAAAAGAAAAATTCAATATTCGGGGTCGTGACATTACGAACCTTCACGCCACTTTTATTCCTTTCACGGCTCAATCTCGTATGAGTGGAGTAGATTTGAAAACTCCTGAAGGAAAAGTGCATCAGATTCGCAAAGGTTCGTCGCAAGCCATTCAGGCATTTATTGAAGAGAATAACGGAGTGTATTCTCAAAAAGTGACAGACATCGTATCTGACTTAGCACGTCAGGGCGCAACGCCTCTGGTGGTAGCCGAAGACAATAAAGTATTGGGTGTTATTCACCTGAAAGATATTGTAAAAGGTGGTATTAAACAACGTTTTGCCGAGCTTCGTCAAATGGGAATTCGCACAGTGATGATTACCGGAGATAACTCCCTGACTGCCGCTGCCATTGCTGCCGAAGCAGGAGTGGATGATTTTATGGCAGAAGCCACTCCCGAAGATAAGTTGCGTCGTATTCGTGAAGAACAGGAAAAAGGACACCTGGTTGGGATGATTGGCGACGGAACAAACGATGCCCCTGCTTTGGCGCAAGCCGATGTTGGTATTGCCATGAATTCAGGCACACAAGCAGCTCGTGAAGCCGGGAATATGGTGGATTTGGACAGCAACCCAACGAAATTGATTGAAGTGGTGGAAGTTGGTAAACAATTACTCATGACACGTGGAGCGCTGACTACCTTTAGTATTGCCAACGACGTGGCAAAATACTTTGCTATTATTCCGGCTATTTCCATTGCGCTTTATGCAGGAACCAGCGGACAAGGACCTTTGGCAGCTTTAAACATTATGAAGCTAGGTTCGCCAGAAAGTGCCATTCTAAGTGCCATTATTTTCAATGCGCTGATTATTATTGCACTGATTCCATTGGCATTAAAAGGAGTAACTTATAAACCTATTTCAGCCAATAGAGCACTTACAAAAAATTTGCTGATTTATGGATTGGGCGGTTTGATTGCACCATTTATTGGAATCAAAATTATCGATATATTGATTAATTTATAAATCTCACGCAAAGGTGCTAAAGCGCAAAAAATATTGCGACTTAGAGTCTTTGCGAGAAATAAAACAAAAAAAATATGAAAACATTTGGTATCGCAATAAAAATATTTCTGGTTTTTACCATTCTTACAGGAGTAATATATCCACTCTTAGTTACGGGAATTGCACAAGTTGTTTTTCCACATCAAGCTAATGGCAGCCTGATTTTAAAAGACGATAAAATAATAGGAAGTGAGTTGATTGGACAACAATCCGACAGCACTATTTATTTCACATCCCGTCCTTCGGCAATTGGAAATAATCCATTACCTTCGGGGGGCAGTAATTATGGATTGACCAGCGTGAAACTCAAAGCTCAGGTAGCTGAACGGAAAGCTAAATTTATAGCTTTCAATCAACTGGATAAAAATTTGGAAGTACCTGCCGATATGCTTTTCGCTTCGGCAAGTGGTCTTGATCCACATATTTCGCCGGAAGCAGCCAAACTGCAAATCAATAGAGTTGCGTCAGTACGGCACTTTACGAATATAGAAAAAGAGAAGTTGAAAGCGCTTGTTGATAAGACGATTGAAACTCCGCAATTGACATGTCTGGGCGAAAGCCGGGTGAATGTATTATTGCTGAATATTGCACTAGATAAACTAAAATAATGATTTATCTTTATCCTCTTTCTAAAGCAGACGGCAATCTATAGTTTACACAATAACCTTTCATTCAATCTGACTAAAATGAGCGACTTCGAAATTGAAAGACCTAATCCCGACGAGCTACTGGCAGCATTGGCCCGGGAAGAAGAAAAAAGCAAACGGGGAAAGCTGAAGATTTTCTTTGGCATGTGTGCCGGTGTGGGAAAAACCTACACCATGCTTCAGGCGGCTCACATTGAGAAAAAGAAGGGAAGTGATATTGTCATTGGTTATGTGGAAACGCATAAGCGTAAAGAGACAGAGGCGTTGGTACATGGCTTCGAGATTATTCCCCGGAAAGCCATTGAATATAAATCCACTTCCGTTGAGGAGATGGATTTAGACGCCATTATTGCCCGTAATCCTCAGATTGTGTTGGTGGATGAGTTGGCACACACTAACGCCCCCGGCAGTCGACACAACAAACGCTATCAGGATGTGCAGGAATTGCTGGAAAGCGGTATCAATGTCTTCACTACACTGAATGTGCAGCATCTGGAAAGTCGTACCGATACGGTGGCACAAATTACCGGCGTGATTATTCGCGAAACATTGCCGGACTTTATCTTTGAGAATTCCGATGATATTGAACTGGTTGACATTACGCCCGATGAACTGCTTCAACGCTTGTCGGATGGAAAAGTATATACGCCCGAACGCTCGAAAGAAGCGGTAAATAACTTTTTCCGCAAAGGGAATATTACTGCCCTGCGCGAAATGTCGTTGCGCATTGTTGCCGACCGGGTGGATAACCAGTTGCACGACTATATGCAGGACAAACGCATCCGTGGTCCATGGAAATCAGGTTTGCATTTTCTGGTAGCCATTGGTGTCAGTCCATCTTCGCAAGGTTTGTTGAAATGGGCAAAAAACCTGGCCTACACTATGGGTGCCAATGTAGAAGCACTTTATGTAGAAACCACCAAACGCTTAACAGCACGCGACCAGGAACAATTAGATGCCAACATCGACCTTGCCAAAGAATTAGGATTTAAAGTCCGCATTGTGACTAATGATGATTTGGTAAAAGCGATTGTAACCTATGCTCAAAAGGAAAATATTACCCATATTATTGTAGGAAAATCACGTTTTAATAGTGTGAAGTCATTATTAAAGCTTGGCAACTTCGTCAACCGATTAATCAAATACAGTGGTAATATCGATGTTTATATTTTGGGCTCCGACACTCCGGTGGAAGAAAAATTCAATGTCAAAGCAGCCATTCCACCTTTTACATCGCACAGTCGTCAATACCTCACTGTTTCGCTGATTGTAGCACTGACATCGGTATTGAGTTACATGGTCAGAGATATTGTCGGTTATCAGGTGGTGTCGGTTATCCTGTTGTTTATGGTGTCGTTACTGGCTTTGTTTTACGGTACCGGCCCGGTTTTGTTTGCTGCCACTGCCAGTGCATTAATCTGGGATTATTTCTTTATACCACCACAATTTACCTTCCTTATTCAAAAGCCATTGGATATTCTGTTACTTGTGTTATTTTTCATTATTGCATTGGTCAACGGCACATTAACGTCACGTGTTCGTCGACAGGAGAAAAAAATACGCATACGGGAAGAACGCACCAATGCCCTTTATCAGCTGACAAAAGATTTAAACTCAGTTTCAGGTTTCGACGAAGTGATTCAGATTGCTTACGATTTCATTCATCGCTATTTTAAACTGGAATGTAGCATTGTAGTCAAAAATGACCAGAATCAGCTGGAAGTTATGGCGAAAGATAATTCAACCTTTCAACTGACAGAAAGCGAAATGAGTATCATCAACTGGGTTGAAAAGAATTCCCTGAAAGCGGGTAAATTTACCAACACCTTACCATCAAATGAATACACTTATTATCCTTTAATAGGTAGTAGCAGTACACTTGGTGTGATTGCGATTAAGCAGACTACCGTTTTTACGCATGGTGAAGAACAGTTTTGGGAATCGTCGCTTTCACAGATTATCGGCAAATATGAACGGGAACTGCTGCGTAATGCAACAAAGAAAACGTATATGATCAGTGAATCGGAAAAGCTTTATAAGACATTGTTCAATTCCATTTCACACGAACTTCGTATTCCGATTGCAGCCATTATGGGTTCGTCGGAAACCTTACTGGAACAGCATCTTTCTGAATCCATACAAAAGGAACTTTTCTCCGAAATAAATATCGCTTCCATTCGGTTGAACCGACTGGTTGAGAACTTATTAAACATGTCACGCTTAGAATCAGGCAGAATAACACTCCATCCCGATTGGTGCGATATTCAGGATTTAATAAATTCAGTTTCGGAATCACTTAGTGATGAATTGAAATCTTATACATTCAAAGTAAATATCGCTGAGAATATCCATTTAATTTTTGTGGATTTCGGATTAATGGAACAGGTCTTGCATAACCTGCTGTTAAATGCCACTCAACATGCTCCCAAAGACAGTATCATTAGCCTGAAAGCAGGTATGGAAAATGAGAATGTGCTCATTGAAGTAGCTGATGAAGGACCCGGTTTTCCGCAAGAAGAATTATTGCATGTATTCGATAAATTCTACCGTGGTAAAGATGCCCGAGCAGGTGGTACCGGATTGGGTTTGTCAATTGTAAAAGGATTTGTGGAAGCGCATAAAGGAAGCATTTCTGCAGCCAATGCCAAAAACGGAGGAGCAGTTTTTAGCATTAAATTACCTTCAAATCAAAATAACTAAGCTTAGCAGATTTTGTAAGATATCTTTTAAATTGTTGTGTTTCCCGAGTCCGTTATTATCCGTGAGGAACGAACGGACTTTTTTTATTCTCCGCAAAAGCGATAACCAATACCCGATTCAGTAATCAGGAGTTTGGGTTTTGAAGGGTCATCTTCAATCTTTTTACGAAGCTGAGCAACAAATACCCTCAGATTCTGCGTTTGATCCGTATATCCGTATCCCCAGATTTCCTGAAGAATATAAACATGGGTGAGTACCCGGCCTTCATTTTTAGCCAGCAAAGCCAGTAATGAGAACTCTGTTGAGGTTAGTTTAAGAATTTCATTGTTTTTTGTGGCCACATGCTTATTTAAATCAACTGTCAGATTGTCAAATACCATACAGGCATCCTGTTCCCGAACACTGTGGTGAGTTGCAACCCGTATACGTGCCAGTAATTCGCGGTTGCGGAATGGTTTGGTCAGATAATCGTTTGCACCGTTATCCAGTGCTTTTACAATATCTTCTTCCGAACTGCGAACCGATAAAATAATTACAGGGTTTGTATACCACTCACGCAGTTTTGTCAAAACAGTAAACCCGTCCATGTCGGGCAGTCCTAAATCCAGAATTATCAGCTTTGGGTTATAGGCAGCAGCCAGCGAACAGCCTTCCTTACCGGTGGAAGCTTCGACCACTTTGTAACCACTTGCGATAAGATTTATCTCCAGAAGTTTTCTGATTTGTATCTCGTCATCGATAATCAGTATAGGTTGATTTGTTTCCATAAGGCTATATCTATTTGATTTGAAAGTTCTGTAAACTGATACTGCAAAGGTATAATGGATTTTATAAATATTTTATAAATATTTCAACCATGACAATCGAAAAATATAAATAATGCCTGAGACATTCATTCAAGATTAACTTTGTTCTAAACAAACAATATTTTTCCCTATCTTTGCACCTGATAAACTCTATGAAAGCATTTGCCTGCATATTATCTCTGTACCTTTTGATGCTCACTGTCGTTCCTTGCAATGATGTGCCAACGGATAG
>CAIKVR010000419.1 GCA_903830915.1 uncultured Bacteroidales bacterium | reverse complement strand
CTGTTTTTTGTCTTTTCATCCTGCTTGAAGCCTATTTTGGGCACAAACGGACATGAAAAACGTGGTTTTGAATAGTCAACTTTCAGTTTGAAACTGAAAAAATTCTATTCTAAAGTGGGTGGGTATGCTCCGGAATATGTAGGTAAAAACAAAACCCAAAAACAAATTGAGAAACTTGAAAATGCTTTTGTAGCGAAAGACAATATTGAAATTGGTTCCGATAATATTATCCCACTTTGGTTGTTTGGGTTTCTCTACTAATGATTGGCATCCCTTCAACCAAGAGTTTGACGGAGTTTATGATAGAATTTAAATAATGAAAAAATTCCCTGCAAGCCTTTCAACCTGCAAGGAATCTTTCTTCTTTATACCTTTAATTATTAATTTTGAATTATTAATTATTAATTGGCACATACGCAGTTTTTGACACCTTGCTACCATCTGCCCGTTTGGCAAATACGTAGACTCCAAGAATATCAGCTGCAGTTACATTCGTTACCGGTATCAGTATCGGTGTATTATCCACACTTCCCCTTGGCTGACGTTCCACCCACAACTCTCCCGAAGCAAGCAGTGCAAGCACCACTATCTCGTCAGTTGGGAAATTTAGCTGGTTTTTTAGCGAAGGCATATACCGTACGGTAATTCCTGTTTCATCGAGTACAGCATCCGATACAATTACTTTGGAAATCGAACCGTCGGCAACGATCAGATTCGTGTAATCAATCACGGATGCATCACCCGTTTTATCAATAGCCTTGGGCATATTGGCAGCCATAAAGGCTGTATATACCGAAGTGTTAGCAGTTCGTTGAACAAATCCTTCTGCAGGAATACTGCCCAACGCAGGGTACAATTCGCCGATCATTTTAAAACCATCACGCTGTTTTACCTGCGCTTCGGTTTTAGCGTCCTTGCGACTAAACGCTTTCGCCCGTACGATGTTTTGAGAACCCAATGACGAAGTAACAAAGTTACCCACCGTGCCGGACATTTTTCCGGTCATAGGGTTCTGGCTTATTGCCATGTTTTAAAGAGCTTTGTCACCTGAATAAAGGGCCCATTTGTTCTTGTTGACGATGCAAAGATAATAGGTGTTTTTGCACAAAACAAGAAATGTAAATTGCACAAATAGCTATAAATGTGCATTTTACATCTCCTTGCATCGGGTTACATCAGATTACATCCTTTGACTTGAAAAGTTTAATATCTGTTCACAATATTTTTATGATTTATTATTTATTTCTTGTTTTATGTTCTATTGTTTTCAAACTTTCTAAAAAGTTCTTTTCCACTTCACTAAGTGTTTTCTGTTGATATTTTTTATATTCTGTGGTTGCCTTGTCAATAGCTTCTTCATGGCTGACTGAACCTGCACCCTGCAATAACTTTTCTCCACTCATTGTAAGTATATTATCCAAATGCTTCGCCCAATCGTACATGGTCATGGTTTGTTCGCGTTCGGCTTGTCGCTCGGCAAAGTCTAAATAACCGGATACTATCTGACCTAACGAACGGAGCTCCTTCTCGTCCAAATAATTTTTGGCCACAACTACATCTTTTATATACGGACGGTTGCCGGGAAAGGTCATTAAGCCCATAAATTCTTTTTCGGCATCAGCACGATTGTAAATAACTTCTGCGGCTGTCTGTCCATGCACTGCATAGTGAATTTTATTCTGTACCTTTTTGAAAAACTCAACTGAAACTTCCGCTTTAGGATTGTAATCAATGCTGGTTGCGTATATATCAAGCACCTGACGGTAAAAAACCTTCTCGGATGATCGAATGTCGCGTATCCGCTGCAACAATTCTTTCCAATAACCACCGCCTCCTAAATTCTTGAGACGTTCATCGTCCATCGTAAAACCTTTGCGTATATACTCGTTAAGTCGCTGGGTTGCCCACATACGAAACTGTGTGCCGCGTTGCGATTTCACACGGTAACCTACCGAAATGATTACATCAAGATTGTAATAATTTGATGCCTTTTGCTGAAATTCGGAAATTCCGAATTTCTTTAAAGACAAGTCCTCGCTAAGTTCTCCGTCATTAAAAACGTTCTGAATATGCTCATTTATGGTAGATTTTGCTTTGCCAAACAGCTCCGCCATTTGTTCCTGCGTGAGCCAGACTGTTTCTTCCTCAAAACGAACATCTACCGATATTTTTTCATCTTCAGTTTTGAATAAAATAAATGCATTCTGATTATTTTCCATTTTTTATTTCAATATTTTCACATCAAAATCCTTACTATACTAATTTCCCTGTTTCAGTTGTTTCTCCATAACTTCTGAAAAACAAATAGACAGCATACGAGAATATTGGTTTATACTTCGTTTCTATTTCATAATTCCCTTCTCTTTGATAAAATTGCTGTTTATTCATTTGCACTTTCAAACTTAGCTTTCATAGTCGGATTGCCATGAGTTAGTTTTTTAATAGTTAAATCCTCTGTTTTATTATTGGCAAGGCGAAGGTTGTTTTCTGACGACAACAAATTTTCTTTTGTTTTTTCCAATTCTTTGATGGTTTTGTCAATTCCGTCAATCGCAGCTTTAAACTTACGACTGGCTAAATCATAATTATATGCAAACCCTTCTTTAAAATTATTTATTTTTGCCTCAAAATTAGTAATGTCAATGTTTTGACTTCGTACCAACGCCAGTTCTGCTTTGTATTGAATAGAGTTCATAGCCGCATTACGTAGCAGTGTAATGATAGGGATAAAAAATTGTGGTCGAACAACATACATTTTATTGTATTTGTGCGATACATCCACTATACCTGTATTATAATATTCGCTTTCAGCTTCGAGTAATGAAACAAGAACCGCATATTCGCATTTTTTCTCGTTGCGGTCTTTGTCCAATTCTTTCAGAAAATCTTCATTGCGTTTTTTGGTGGCGGTTTCGTCGCCTTCGTTTTTCATCTCGAACATAATGGAGATAATTTCATTTCCGGCATCATCTTTTTCGCGGTAAATAAAATCGCCCTTACTACCCGTTCTGGCATCGTTGTCTTTTTCAAAATAGGCTTTCTGGAAAGCAGTGGAGCGCAGTTTATTAAACTCAATCTCACAATGTTGTTCCAGCGTTTCGCCTAACATTTTGGTGGAGAGTCTAAGCTTCATATCTTTTACACGTGCAATCTCATCGTCTTTATATTTGATGATGGCATCTTTATTTTGCAATTCGGTTGAAAATTGTTGCTTCAACGAATTTTCAAGATTTTGTTTTTCTAACTCTTTGGTCTTTAAATCATTTGCCAAATTGTCGCGTTCCTTTTCGATTTTCTGAACCGCTTCTGTAACTGAGAGGATTTTCTCCATTTCCGCCTTTTCGATTTTCGAATTCATTTCGGCAATCAAGCTGTCTTTCTGACTTAACTGTTGGGTAAGTGTCAGTGCACTCTTTGCTTTTAGTTCGGCTATTTCCTGTTCTTTTCGGGCAAGGGTATCCTGGATTGAATTTCGGAGTTGGGCTTCGGCAAGTTTTACAGCACTTTCCTTCTCTTTTTCGGCAATAGTAAGCCTGTTGCGCACTTCTTCATCAAACTGACGGTCGCGCACTTGTTTCAGAATGTTGGCAAATCCGGCTTCGTCAACCTGAAAAGCTTTGTTGCAATTGGGGCAAATAATTTCATTCATAGACTTTTTTATTTATTGAGTATTTTCAGAGCTAGATTGTTTATAATGAAAAGATTAGAACACTTGATGATTAATAATTTGTATTTGTAAAATTAGTCAATGAAAAAAACAAGCGATATTGAGCCACAGCCTTTATCAAATACAGCTAAAGGTGGAAATAGGATGCTTAATAATACTCTCCAAATTGACATTGATAAACAAAAGTAGTTATTTGACCACAAAATCCCACAAACTACTCATTCCCATACCTCTCCTCCGGCTCCGCCGCCATCAACCCTCTCCACTCTTTTTCCACTTCATGGTTGTTGAGCGAAGTCGAAGTTTGCTTGTTGAGCGAAGTCAAAGTTTGGTTGTTGAGCGAAGTCGAAACAACCTGCCCATTCATCAGCATCGGCAACAACCAATCACGAAGAGATAAAACTGTATATCCAAGCTCAAAGGAAAGTGCATTAGTCCATTTTATCATTTATAGATTTTATTTCTTTATCAAAATCGCTTTCGTAGGTTTTATCCTGAATTACACGAAATTTATCATATTCCTGTTCGGCTTTGAGTTTAGCTTCCAGCATACTTACTTTGCCTTTATCGTTTAAAATTGGATAATTAGATAATTCCAGGAAACCATCTATAAATTTCACCCATTGAAGCATATTGAAAGCTATTCCACGCTGGGCATTGTTTTCAGCCAGATCCAGATAGGCGGAAACAATACGATTCAGTTCAGCCACATGTTGGTGCGACAAGTAATTTTTAGCAACTGCGACATCACTTTTCAGTATTTTACCATCGGGGGCTTCTTTCCATGTTTTCAGACCCATATACAGTTTGGTAGCATCGGCTTCGGTATAGATTATCTCGGCAGCTGTTTGACCTGTTATTGCCCAATGAAGTTTATTTTGTACGGCAGCAAAAAAGTCCTTTGTTTGTGGACTATTTTTATCATAATCGGTGCTTAGAGCGTATATATCGGTTATCTTCTGATAGAACCGGCGTTCGCTTGCCCGTATCTCACGGATACGTTCCAGTAACTCATCAAAATAATCCTGCCCGAAACTTTTACCCTGTTTCAATCGCTCATCGTCCATCACAAAACCTTTGATAATAAACTCATTCAGCGTTTGTGTTGCCCATTTTCTGAACTCAGTAGCCTGCGATGAATTTACACGATAACCTACAGCAAGAATGGCCTCGAGGCGATAAAATGTAGTTTCATAATTTTTACCATCCGAAGCAGTTGTTTCCATTTTGGAAATAACTGAATCGATAGCTAACTCCCCCGTTTCGAAAATGTTCTTCAAATGCTTACTCACTCCAGGCACATTAACCCCAAACAACTCTGCCATGGCTTTTTGAGTTAGCCAAAATGTACCATCCTGAAAAAACACACTTACTTTCGCATTTTTCCCGACAGGATTAAACAGCAAAATGTTTCTTGTTTGCATATAATTTTTCTCCTTTACTCCTTCATCAATTGTCTGAACTATGATATATTTGAATTTTGTGATTCCGCTTATATATATTTTTCTTCATCATATTCATCAAACAAATCACAAAAATCACAGTTCAGACACTTTTGTACTTTTTATTTGTCAGACGTTTGAAATTTAAACTCGATTCACCGAAATTAATCAACAAGCCAATTTCCAAATTATAGGCTTCCAAATAGTTGATTGCTTGTGCAAAATGAACATCTTCCATCTTGGTAATGGCTTTCAATTCAACCGAAATAACACCTTCAACCAAAAAATCAACCCTTCTGGTTCCTATTCGTTCTTCTCTATAATATATTGGCATTTCAAATTCGCGATCAAATGCTATTCCCGCTAAATTCATTTCAATAGCCAATGCTCGTTGATAAATGACTTCCTGGAAGCCATTTCCCAGAGTTTTATGAACTGACATTGCACAACCTATAATCTTGGATGTCAGTTCCGAATATTTATATTGCTCGTTTATCATATTGAATATACTGTCTTAACTGTGATTCTTTTGATTGTTGTGATTTGTATTAAAACACTGTCTGAACTATGATTCGTTTGATTATTGAGATTCTGATGATTTTTTTTCTTCATCATATTAATCATACGAATCACAAAAATCACAGTTCAGACACTTTTACAATGCAGACACTCCACCCTACAATTGTCTGAACAATGATTTATATGATTGTTGTGATTCCGCTAATTTGTATTTTTCTTTATCATATTAATCAAACGAATCACAAAAATCACAGTTCAGACACACTCACCTGCCCATTCATCAGCATCGGCAACAACCAATCACGAAGAGACGAGAGTTGTTGGTTTTCATCCGCGATAAGGTTCTGTTTCTCAAAACATGGATTTATTAGCTTATGATACATTTCAAGTACTTCATTACTTGGTTTTACGACCTTAAGTGTAAATAAATCATCTTTTGTAATTGAGCCAAAAGTTGTTCCGTCAACATTCCTTCTATCAAAAATTTGTTTAAGGTTTACCATGACACCGAATAAGAAAGCAATACAATTATCTTTACTATTTAGTGCTGCCAAACCACGGCCAATGCAACAATCTTCTTTTGCAATATTCAGTGTCCCAACCGGGGCGCGGACACTTAGAAGAATATCACCTTGTCGTGCAAAGCGTGTTGGTTCAGTGGTATATTTTCTGATTGTAGGAAAACGTGTTCCAAAATCTGTACAGCCCTGATAAAAAACCATACCGTTTCTATCTTCATTATAGGACTCTCCTGCTGGTGATTGCCCCATTGTTATATTTGCAATGTCTTTCAACTCACCAACTGCCCACCCCGCCGGCACTTCTCTCTTCAACTCCTCACTCCAAACCATTTTACCACCACTACTTTTATAACCCGGTGCGTTGTTATTGATAGGATGACTTGGAGTCACACCCTCAATAGATGCAGAAGCTGGTTTACCCTGAGCGTTGTTGCTGAGCGAAGTCGAAGCAAAGTCGAAGGGAAAATCAAACTGCACAAACCAATAATCATACACCATTTTCGCTATCGCTTCTAATTCGGCATTGATGCGGTTGTTGAGGGCGATTTTGGAGTCTAATGAGGAAAGCACATTTGCAATTTGTTTTTGAGAATTGAAATCTATATCAGGAATTTGATATTCCATCATTTGATTTTTATCCCCTCTTGGCATTTTAGTTCCTTTTGATCCTTTCATTGCATGAACGAAAAAATCATCCTGAAACATAGCGTAATATACAAATTTAGGATAAAAACCTTTCTTTACATCAAATACTAAAACATCTGCAGAACATCCACCATCATTATCTGCAAACCATATTTTCTTTAGATAGGGGCGAATGTTTCCCACTAAAATATTTCCAGGGTTATATTTTGGAAAACTATTTCCTTGTGGTGGCAAGTTGGTTGCTATTGTTACACCCTGTTTGTTTTGCAATATGTTATCTGTAGTTATATAGCTACCTAATGTAAGTTCATCTAGTTTAATTTTTTCAGAAGAGTATTTACATGTCTTGCCTAAAGGAATATATTTACTCATACTTCACCCCTCCCAACTGTTTCTGAATCTCCAATCCCGGAGGGATTATATGTTTATAACCACTCGTAACGCAATGAACGTACGACCCCACCGGGGTCGCATATCGGCATTCGCCATCTATTCTATAAACATTAGATTCCTCCGGCATCATCAATTGTGAACGCACTGCGTTCATAATTGGATAAGTTCGATAAAAATCAGTATTTTGAACACGTTTATTCATCTATTTTTCCTCCTTCGTTATCAAATTCGTATATCCATTCGTTCAGACGGGTTTGCAACAACTTTTTATCGGGCAGGTATAAACTATATTCCGAAGCGTAGATGTTTGAATCTTTGGGTAAAGTTAGTTCAACCAAGGTGTCTTTTTTCTCTTTACAAAGCAATATTCCAATGGTTGGTTTCTCGTGGAGAAGTTTCACATTTCGGTCGTAGTAGTTTACATAGGGTCTGCTTAAAAACGCAGAACTTATTGTTAGTCAATATTATATGGTTATTTTTGTGCAACTAACTGCAAGGAAATATGACATCACCCCGTAAAAAGCGTGCACAAGTGCCGGAATATG
>CAIKVR010000418.1 GCA_903830915.1 uncultured Bacteroidales bacterium | reverse complement strand
GCCGTAAAAACGAGAACAGAAACGAGGCCTCACTGCTCGAAAATGCCATAGAACAACTAAAAACGGTTGGCTTACACAAAATTACAGACCGCAGCAATTTAGGTGCAAATTCGGATGAGAATTACTTCAACGTGGCACTTGAGCTTTGTATTACATGGATGAATCGCATTCTATTCCTCAAACTGCTCGAAGGACAATTAGTGAGCTATCACCAGGGCGATAAAGAATTCAGATTCCTGAATTCGGATATGATATTCGATTACGATGAACTTGCCAAACTATTTCACAAAGTCCTTGCTGTCGATTTTCCAAGCCGAAAACCGGAAATACAGACTAAATACTTCAGAGTGCCTTACCTCAATAGTTCATTATTCGAGATTGGCGAGTTGGAAGACCAAACCATAAAAATAAATGAGCTGGACAACTCTCTTTTGTTAGACTTAATGAATAATTCAGTACTGAAAGAACAAAAGAAAAAAGGCGAAAAACTAAACACCCTCAGTTATTTCTTTCAGTTCCTGAACGCTTACGATTTTGCCAGCGAAGGGTCAGACGATGTAAAAGAAGATTCTAAAACCATTATCAATGCTTCGGTACTTGGTAAAGTGTTCGAAAAAATAAATGGTTATAAAGACGGTTCTATTTTTACACCCGGATTCATTACCATGTATATGTGCCGCCAAACTATTCGGATGGCAGTGGTTCAGAAGTTTCGGGATGCCTACGGTTGGAATGTTGAGCAGTTCGACGACCTGAAAAACTATATGGCCGACCGCCGTTCAGTGAAAGATTTATTGGAATTCAATGCATTAATTAATTCACTTCACCTGTGTGATCCTGCTGTTGGTAGCGGTCACTTCCTTGTTTCTGCCCTCAACGAACTTATTGTCATAAAATACGAATTAGGAATTCTGGTCGACGAAGTTGGAGTTCGTATGACAAGCTATGAACTTGATGTAATTAACGACGAGCTGATTATTACCGATGCAGTTACTGTCGACCCGTTTAAATACTTAATGGTAAACGGAAGACCGCAAAGCAAAGAAATTCAACGGCTACAAAAAACACTTTTCCACGAAAAGCAAACCATTATTGAAAACTGTCTGTTTGGCGTGGACATTAATCCAAATTCAGTCAAAATATGTCGTTTACGTCTTTGGATTGAATTACTAAAGAGTGCATATTACAGAGCAGGTGTTGACCCTTCAGCACCTTATGAATTGGAAACACTACCAAATATCGACATTAATATAAAATGTGGCAACAGTCTTATAAGTCGTTTTCCATTGGATGTCAACATAAAGGATGCACTTAAAAAAACAGGATATAGTATTGAAGAATACCGCAACTTTGTGGCTCAGTACCGCAGCGTGAAAAACCGAGATGCCAAGCGAGATCTTCATGGGATTATTGATTCTATCAAAACCAATTTCAAAGCAAATATCGACGACCCATTTAAACTTACTTTTTCAAAAGCACGAGCTGCCGAAACAAATTTAATGAGTGAGATTAACCGGATGGAACAATGGGGTGAAAAAGTTCCAAAAGACCTGAAAGACAAACTCGTGAAAGCAACTAAGAAACTGGCTGATTTAGAGAAAGAACAAGAAAAAATCCTTTCTAATGCCATTTATAAAGATGCTTTTGAATGGCGGTTTGAATTTCCGGAAGTACTAAACGATGAAGGTGATTATGTGGGGTTTGATGTAGTGATTGGAAATCCGCCATATGGAGTAAAATTTACAGAAATAGAAAAATCTTATTATAAAGATTCATTTTCAGAAATTCATGTTAGAACACCTGAGTCATTCAATTATTTTTGGGGATTAACTTCAAGAATTTCAAACATGAATGGTCTATGTAACTTTATCACACCTTCAAGTTTCCTTTCTCAAATTGAGTTTGAAAAAACCAGAAAATTAATTCTGGATAATTATAATCTTTACAGTGTGATAAATTTAGGTGATGAAGTTTTCGATGATGTTGCAGCACCTACTTGTATTATTGGATTTAGAAAATCGAAAACTTCTGAGATGTTATTATATTCGGATATAAGTGGAATTGAACGCTCTGCATTGTCTTCGTCATTAGGTATCACTTCTAAATTTATAGAAGCTGATTCATTTGAATCAAACGATTCATATTCTTTTGTTTTTAAGCCCTATAAATCTATTCTTGAGAAGTGTTATAAATTTTCAACACTTAAAGAAGTCGCTGAAGAAGTCGCAACTGGTGTCAGTTCTGGATTAGACAAAGCCTATGTTTATATTGCAGAAGATGTTGAAACTAATTTATTAGAATATTCATTGCTTAAAAAATTGATAGTTGGAGGAGAGATTAATAGATATTCATTAACTCCAACTTCTAACAAAATGCTAGTTTACATTACTAGCGAACACGATATTTCTGAATATCCTAATATAGAGAATCAGATCATTAAATATAAAGAACCATTAAGTAAAAGGCGTGAAGCAGCAAATGGTCAAATTTCTTGGTATAGCTTAAATTGGCCTCGTCGTCAGAAGTTATTTGAAAATCCAAAAATTCTTATTCGTCAAACAGCTAATAAAATTATGGCTGCTTATGATGAAGATAAATGGTATTGCTTAAAAAGTGGACTAATTGTTCAACTACCCGAAAATTCTGATTTGCACTATTTATACTTGCTTGCTTTGCTTAATTCTAAACTTTTAGATTTTCTGTATCATGACTTAGTCAATGAAGACAATCGAATATTTCCAGAAGTAAAACCAATACAACTATTTAAATTACCTATTTATAAAGCCACTGATGAAGAGCAGTTAAATATAGTTTCAATGGTTCAGAATATTATAGAATTAAAAGCAATAAACTCCGACACGACCAAACTTGAATCCGATATCGATAACTTAGTTTATAAGCTATATGATTTAACCTATGAAGAAGTAAAGGTAATCGATCCGGAATTTGGGTTGAGTATGAGAAAATAGTGGTGGAATAATCATTATATCGGGGATGTGAATATATACGGAACACTAACCAAACGAAATAGCAAAAAACAGAGAAAATGGAATTACAACTTATTCAAAGCAAAATTTATACAATAAGGGGCTATAAAGTTATGATTGACTTTGATTTAGCCGAAATGTATGGCATTGAAACGAGAGTACTAAAGCAAGCCGTAAGGCGCAATATTGACCGTTTCGAAGGCGATGACTTTATGTTTGAACTTACCCCCGATGAAGTACAGGAGTTTTCAAGATCACAATTTGTGACCTTGAACAGAGGTAGAGGATCTAATGTGAAGTATGCACCTTTTGCATTTACCGAATTAGGAGTAGCGATGCTCAGTAGTGTGTTGAACTCTAAAATAGCCATAGAGATAAACAGAGGCATTATGCGAGCTTTTGTTACTGTGCGTCAATTAATGCTTAATCCACCAATTAACAGTGCAGCAGAGCTACAAACAGAAATAAAAGAACTCAAAAAGTACATGGATGAAGTATTAACCGACCAGAACGAGATAAACGAAGATACACGCACCCAACTTGAACTTATCAACCAAACATTGGCAGAAATGCAAACAAACAATAATGCAACGAATAAACCTCGCCGACGGATAGGGTATATTTTAGATAATGAAGAAACAACAAATTAAAAAAAATTGGACAAATACTTTATAATCAAAAATGCTCATGGGAAAAAAATATGATGTTACGTTATCATTTGCGGGAGAAGACAGAGAATATGTCGACAAAGTTGCAAATTTTTTAAAAGAAAATGGCGTTTGAGGAATCAGGAGAAAAAGCAAATACTCAAAATATCCAGTTTCCCCAATTTCCCCACTTTCCGAGTTT
This sequence comes from uncultured Bacteroidales bacterium, assembly GCA_903830915.1. Taxonomy (GTDB): domain Bacteria; phylum Bacteroidota; class Bacteroidia; order Bacteroidales; family Paludibacteraceae; genus Paludibacter. The sequence continues at coordinate 18,766 of CAIKVR010000418.1, read as the reverse complement.
ATATAGAAATAATTAAACAAACTTTTAAAAAAGATTTCATAAAACACAATTTAATTACAAGCAATAACTACTAAATAAAAAAAAATATTACTTTTACATCATTGAAATCACAAAAAAGTACCAAATGTCAATCTATAAGATAGATGAAAATGTAATAAAGAGCATTGCAAAGGGTGAAGAAAAAGCCTTTGCGTTGCTTTATGATTGTTACTACACCTATCTGAATACAGTTGCATTATATTATATCTTCAACAGAGATGTTGCTAACGAGATAGTGAATGATGTATTCATAAATGTTTGGCATAAACGGAGTACATTAACCTACCCTATTCACTTTTACCTTGTTCAATCTGTAAAAAATGGTTGTTTGAACCATATCCGTTCACAACGTACAAATGAACGAGTATTAAACGAACATAAAAAACAGTTACTAGATTTTCAGGAAGAATACATTTTGTCAAATCCAACTCCTTTACAATATGTAGAGACACAAGAAATTGAAAAGGAAGTGCGAAATGCAATAGCTCAACTACCTGAAAAGTGCAGAATTATTTTTGAACAATACCTGTTCAATGGAAAATTACCCAATGAAATAGCCGAAGAGCTTTTTATTAGTGTCAGTACGGTAAGGGTGCAACTGAAAAACGCAATGGATAAATTAAGGTTATCGCTGAATCATCTTACCTGTATTATGCTCCTTTTATTTCTCAGATAATAAATTTAAGAATAAGCTAAAACTTTTTAATTGATTTTTATATTAATAGCATGACAACCGAAAACAAGAATTTTGAAGATTTACTGATTTGCTATTTTTCGGGAGGGATTTCGGAAGATGATCAACAGCATCTTTCAAATCTTATAAAATCGAACAATGATTATAAAGTCCGGTTTGATGAGATGCTTAAGCTTCGTGCTATTTCTTTGGTTCCTGTTATCGAGGCAGAAAAACAAGCGAATTACAAAAAAATAATAGAACAGATCAATCACAATCCTGCTATAAATATCTCTCGCTCATGGTTGTGGGATTTCAGAAACATTGCCGCAATAATCATTTTAGTAATTTCAATTTCGGTTACGTCATTTTATATTTATAAAGATGTTACTTCAATTAGCGACAATACTTTTTGCTTTGAAACAGTATCCCCAATTGGGTCACAAACCAAAATCATTCTCCCCGATAGCACTGTGGTTTGGCTTAATTCCGGTTCTTCATTAAAGTACAATCGGTCATTTGGGAAAAAGAACAGGGATGTTGCACTTTCGGGTGAAGGCTATTTTGAAGTAAAAAAGGATAAGTCAAAGCCATTCTTAGTTCATACACTTGAATTAGATGTAAAGGTGTTGGGAACAGTATTCAATGTTAGCGCTTATAATGACGATAACAATGTAGTAGTAAATTTAATTAAAGGAGCTGTCAACGTTTCGTTGCCTAACTTTAAAAACGCAGGATTGCTTATTATGAAGCCTAATGAAAAATTGGTTTTCAACAAACAAACAAAGAAAATAGAGTGTTCTGAAACCGATTCATCCCGATCAGCATTGTGGACTACCGGCAAACTCTGTTTTGTAGATGTTACCATCGAACAGATAGCCAAAGACCTGGAGCGTAAATACGATGTAGAAATTCAAATTACAAACGACAAAATAAATAAAGAAATATTCTCAGGAAGTTTAAACTTGAATCTCTCACTAAAAGATATTCTCTCATATATCGATGTGGACAAAAAATTCAAAATAAATCAAACAGGGGATACACTATATATTGGAATCAAACAGCACTAAATTTGTGATTATCCAATTCTGGAAAGCACCTTCCTTTCTTTTTATCACTCTTATAAAAAAATCAAGAGTAGCCTAAACGTTATCAAGTTGATATGTGTATTAACTTATATATCTCTCATAGTTGTAGATTATAATGGATTGATGTTGTTTTTAAAAATCATGTTCACTTATATGTTATTTGGCTTTTAAGAAAGAATGTTTGATAATTTAAAGTCAAACATTATTTTTTTGAAGATAAAACAAAAAAATGTTGAATTAGCCTAAATGTTTTCAAGGCGAGATGTGTATTAGTATACAGAGAGCAATAAAAAGCCACCTAATCTGACTAATGCAAGACAAAAAACCACAATTCCAAAAGCTAATGATGAATCATTTGTCGGGAGATATTTCCGAAAATGAAGAACGTGAATTATTGGGCTTTCTCAATTCAGATCCTCAGTATAAAGTTTTATATTCTGAAATGGCAAAAACAAGAGCTATTTCATTTATCCCACAAATTGAATCTGAAAAAGCTTCAAACTTAAAGCATATAATCAATCTATTGAAAAATGGTTTGGCTATAAACACTCAGGCGAACTTCTTTCATTACTTCCTTAGAGCTGCAGCTATCATAATTTTTATAATCTCCACTTCCATTTCTACGTATTACATCTTCAGCGGTTATAACTCGAAAAGTAATGCATTGAGTTATGAAACCATTGTACCTCAAGGATCACAAACTAAAATCATTTTACCTGACGGTACTATTGCCTGGTTGAATTCCGGTTCAATTCTGAAATACAATAATTCGTATGGAAACGAAAACAGAACTGTATATCTTACAGGTGAAGGATATTTTGAGGTACAAAAAAATCCTAAAAAACCATTCTTTGTATATGCAAATAAGATAAAAGTAAAAGTGTTGGGGACAGTATTTAATGTCAGCGCGTACGCAGATGAAAACTCAGTGGTAGTTAATTTGCTGAAGGGTAAGGTGGACGTTTCACTCGAAGAAGGTACTCAATCCAAAACATTGAGTTTGGTGCCTAATGAAAAAATGATTTATAATAAGCTTGAAAATACTATTACATCTTGTAAGGCAAATGCCGCCAGATCGGCAACCTGGACTACCGGTAAATTGTGTTTTGTGGATGCTTCATTGGAAGAAATTGCAAAGGATTTAGAGCGAAAATTCGATGTTCAAATAGCTATTGAATCGAAGGAAATAAAAAATGAAATTTTCTCAGGTAGTCTGGACCTGAATCAACCACTCAACGAAATACTGGAGTATATCGACGTAGATAAGAAATTTTCAAAAACGTTTATAGGGAAAAGAGTATTCATAAAAAACAAGTGAAATATTTGAAAGATGAAAAACACAACCTAAAAATGATTAACAGACTCTGCTTCTACCGATTAGTCATTCACAGACAATAAAAATATATAATCTTAAATAAATTACAAATGAAAAACAAATTTTATAAACTAATAATAATTCCAAACGATCATTCGATGAAACATTTTATTTCATTCAGGATTTTGACATTACTCTTTAGTTTCCTACTTACAGCTTTATCCTTTTCAGCATCAGCTCAAGATGTGAAAATATCTCTAAACTTTAAAAACAAACCACTAAGCGAAGTTTTTAATACTATCGAAGCTAAAAGCGGTTATTCCATTCTGGTGAGGAGCAATGATGTAAATTTGAATGATGTAGTTTCAATCAACGTTGTAAATAAAAGTGTGGAGGAGGTTTTAACACTATTATTCAAACAAAGTAAAATAAATTTTGAAATTACCGGAAAAAGTATTTCAATTTTTATTCCTCAAAAGAATGCTGATAATATAAACAACCCTGCTGCTTCAAAAAAGATTACAGGCTTGGTAACCGATGAAAAAGGCGACCCTATTATTGGTGCTAGTATAATTGAGAACACCTCAAATAAAGGCACTGTTACTGATATTAATGGACAATTTTCAATTGAAACTTCTAATACTGGTCAGATAAAAATATCGTATGTAGGATATGAAAATCAATTAATAGATGTTAATGGAAAAAGTTCATTAAAAATAAACTTAAAACAGACTTCACAGTTTTTAGATGAAATAGTTGTAGTTGGTTATGGAACTCAACGAAAAAAAGACCTTACAGGGGCCGTTTCAATTGTTGACACCAAAGTGTTAAAGAGTAAAACCGCAACAACAATTGCAGATGTTTTGCAAGGTGCAGCAACAGGAGTATACGTAAGGGGTGGAAGCCAACCTGGACAAGGAGCTACTATTCAAATTCGAGGAATTAAAAGTTTAACAAATAACAACCCTTTATTTGTGATAGATGGGTTGCTTACAGATGGAAATAATGATTTCAATCCTGAAGATATTGAATCAATACAAATTCTAAAAGATGCATCTTCTGCAGCTATATATGGATCAAGAGCTGCCAACGGAGTAATTGTAATAACAACAAAAAAGGGTAAAGAAGGTCCACTAAAAGTTGAACTTTCTGTAAAAAAAGGGTATCAGACTACTCCGAGATACACATTGGCCGGCAGGGATGAATTTATTCGTTTAAATAACATGGCTTATGCAAATGCCGGATTACCACCACAAGATCATAGACCTGATATAAACACCGACTGGCAAAACGAAATTTTTCAAACAGGTACATTAGATGAATACAACGCAAGCATTTCTGGTGGAGGTAAGAACTCCACATATATGGTTTCTGGAAACTATTTTGGTAATAAGGGAACTTTAATCGGAACACAGTTTGATCGATACACGTTTAGGGTAAATACTGAAGCAAAAAAAGGTATCCTGAAAGTTGGTGAGAATCTGTCGTTAAGTAAAGCATTCTCGACTGAATTGCCGTCATTAAACCCGTATTGGGAAGTTTTAAGAATGTTACCGACTATTCCTGTTTATGATGATGCAAATCCAGGTGGGTTCGGATATGGAGATGGGTATCGAGCTAAAACTTTCGGATCAAATCCGGTAGCATTAAAATACCTTCAGAATAGAACAAATAACAATTACAGGATGAGAGGTAATGTTTATGCAGAATTGGAGTTAGCAGATGGGTTAAAATATAAAGTTAACTATGGATTAGATGCTGAGTTTTATTTCCATCGTTATTTGCGTAGGGAAGGAACATGGACATATAATCAGCCAGCTACAGATCCTTCAGAACTTTATGAACCATCATCAACATATTTCTCTTCAATAATTGATAATACGATTTCTTATAATAAAAAATTTAATAAACATACTATCGATGCATTAGCGGGAATAACCTATCAAAGCGAAACATTTGAAACGAAAGGAGCACTTACACAAAATCTTCTTAAAACACCAGAAGGCGATTATTTTCAAGTACTTGGCGCAGGTACATCTGGTGCTCAGGTGTATGGTAACTTGAATGAAGCCAAAATGATTTCATATCTTGGAAGAATAAATTATAATTACGATGATAAATACCTTGTATCTGCAACTGTACGTTCAGATGGGTCTTCTCGTTTTAAAAAAGGTGAACGTTGGGGCACATTTCCTTCTATTTCAGTTGGTTGGAGACCTTTGAAAGAAAGTTTCATTAACCTTCCCGGAATTGACGATTTGAAATTAAGAGCCAATTATGGTACTTTAGGTAGTGTAAATATTGGTTGTTATGACTACTTCGCATTAATAAATATCAATACTCCAGCAGTATTTAACAATACAGTACAAGGAGGTGCAACTCAGGTTAAATTGGTAAATGAGGATATTAAATGGGAGACCCTCGTGCAACAAAACTATGGAATAGATCTTGCGTTGTTTAACAACCGTCTTTCCCTCTCAGCTGAGTATTTCATTTCAGATTCAAAAGATATTTTATATGGAATGCCTATTCCCGATAGTTCAGGAAATGATGGAGGCTCACCTGTAGTTAATGCAGCTAATATCAAAAACAATGGATTTGAATTAACAGCTACGTGGAAGGATAAAATTTCAGATTTTAATTATAATATCGGAATTAACTTTACTACATTAAATAACAGCGTTGTGAGTTTAGGATATGGAGAAACTCAAGTAAAAACAACTACTACACTTTCAAAAATCGGTCAACCGATGGGTATGTGGTACTTAATAAAAACTGATGGATTATTTCAGAATACAAATGAAATTTTGAATTATAAGAATACGAATGGAGTAGTGATACAACCCGATGCGAAACCTGGTGATATTAGATATGTCGACTACAATCACGATGGAAAAATAACAGACGACGACAGGCAATTAGCAGGTTCTCCATGGGCGAAATTTGAAGCTGGTTTAAATCTTGGAGCTGAATGGAAAAATTTTGATTTGTCAATGAACTGGTTTGCTTCAATTGGTAGTTTGGTTTTTAATGCTCCCCGTCAATTAACAGACCGTTTCGATGACAATTCTAATTACCGTACAGGAATTCAACCATGGCAGAAGGAGGGTGATACAGGCTTTCCACGTATAGTATATTCATCTACATTGAATTCTCTTGTTGAAACTGATAGATGGCTTGAAGATGGTTCATTTGTTCGGCTTAAAAATTTATCAATAGGATATAATATTCCTAAAAGTTTAATTTCCAGAGTTTCAATAAATCAATGCAGGCTTAGTCTTTCAGGCCAAAACCTATTGACATTTACAAAATATTCCGGACTTGATCCCGAATTCAGTGGTTCATTATACGAAAGAGGTATGGATTCTGCAGGTTATCCTAATGTAAAAGCAATTACTTTCGGCTTAAATATTACATTCTAAAATATAATCGATAATACTATAAAGAAATGAAAAATAAGATATTAATTGGACTGCTTTTAATAATTGGATTAGTCTCATGCAATGAAAATCTTTTGGATCTAAAAAACCCAAACACTTTAGATACAGGAAATTTTTGGAAAACAGAAGAAGATGCAGAACTTGGAGTCAATGCTGTTTACAATATGTTTTATAAACAAGGAGGATTTACTAGATGGTTAGATTATAGTTTTGATTTAAAATCCGATGAATGCACGAATGCAAGTCCTTGGTTAGAACTTCAAGACTGGACAAAATTTAAATATACAAATTATGATTTTTCGGAAGGAAACCGCTTAATTTGGAGCACACATTACAAAGCAATTTTCCGGGCAAATCAGGTTTTAGCCTATGTTCCGGCTATACAATTCTCAGATGAAACCAAAAAACAACGAATTCTTGGTGAAGCCTTGTACCTTAGGTCGATGTACTATTACAACCTCGCTTTACTCTGGGGTAATGTGCCAATTGTTGTTAAGCCTTCAAAACCAACTGATCAGCCTTTTAATGTTTCCCAGGATTCGGTTTTTAACTTCATTGCAATTGATTTATTGCAAGCCCAACAAATGCTGCAAGAAAAATATATTGGAGATGATATTGGCAGAGCAACTGTTGGTGCAGCTAGATCATTATTGGCAAGAGTTTATATGATGCAACATAAATGGGATAAGGCTAAAGAACAGCTTTACTGGTTAGTTGAAGGAAATGGCAAGGGATATTATGATTTGGTTACAAACTGGGAAGATAATTTTAAGCATACAACTGAAAATAATATTGAATCTGTATTCGAAATACAATATTCTGATGTGAATCCAGGTGGTCCTGAAGGAGATGTTCCGGGACAAAGTATGGGTTTTCAAAGAGCTCAGTTCTTTGCTCCAAACGGAATTGGATGGGGTGAGGGAATTATACGAAGATGGGTAGTTGATGAATTTCTTAAAGAAAAAAGAACCGATGGTCAATACGATAGAAGGTTGTTACGTACTGCTTGGTTTTATGAACAACCCACTTATTTCCCGTTTGATAATAATCTGGTCTATGGAAAAACTTTTACAAATGGTTCAAGATGGTCAGCTCAATGGGATTTTGAATCAACAAATACAGGTGAAAGCGGTCATGAATGTCTTATTCGCAAATATCAAGGTGATTATTACAGAACTTTCGAAACATATGAATGTCCTATCAATTTTCGATATATTCGTTTTGCCGATGTTTTATTAATGTATGCCGAATGTATAAATAATATTTCTGGTCCAGCAGATGCAGCAAAATATGTCGATAGAGTAAGAAACAGATCGAAATTAGCAAACCTGAGTGTAAAATATCCCGATGCTTTGTCTTCTCCTGAAAAATTTCAACAAAGACTTGAAACTGAACGAACTCTTGAGTTATGTGGAGAGCAAGTTCGTTGGGCAGATCTAATGCGTTGGGGCTATTTCGACAGTAAAGATAAAATGGCAATACTAAAAGCAAGAGACGTAGATTTTAAATTGTTTGATGATGTGACATTTAAACATAAATTTTTCCCTATTTCCAGCTTAGAATTAAGTGCAAATAAAAATCTTAAGCAAAACCCGAACTACTAAATTTTAAATTATGTATATGATTAATAAAAGAAACTGGCATAGAAATTTTTGGACACCCATAATCGGCATTTTATCTATTTTGAATCTTTCGGCTTGTGATGTTGTACCCAATAAACCGGATACAACTACAAAATACACCTATTTTACAAACCCAATTCGCCAATCGGGAGCGGATCCTTGGATGCTAAAATATAATGGCAAATATTACATGTCTGAGAGTGATGGTAATCAAACTATTTTAATTATGGAGTCAACAAGTATAACTGGATTTAAATCTGCTGTTACTACGCCAGTTTGCAATTTTGGATTGGGAGATTATACAACTAAATATAGTGTGTGGGGCCCTCATCTTAATTACATTCAAGGAAGTTGGTACCTATATTACGCCGCGCAATCTCAAGTTGATAATAATTATGCAAGTCAGCGGATGTGGGTAATGAAATCTAAAACATCTTCTCCTTATGGTCCATACGAAGATTTAGGTGAAGTTATTGGGTCAAATAATAGTGAATGGGCTATTGATGGTTCTATAATTGAGAGGGCGAATGGTGATTTGTATTTTACTTGGTCAGGAATTCCGAATATGACAAATCTAAATCAGGCAAGTTATATTGCTAAAATGATATCCCCTACACGAATCGACAGAAGCACAATAACTCAAATATCATACCCTACAAATACATGGGAATGTTCCGTGAGACCTATTCAAGAAGGTCAACGCCCATTAATAATAGATAAAAATGGTAAGACAATTATTATGTTTTCAGCTAATGCCAGCTGGACTGATGAGTATTGTCTTGGCAGTTTGACAAATACAGATGGGAATTTTCTTAATGCTTTTTCATGGACAAAATCTTCGCTCCCATTATTTAAAAAGACAACATCAATATTTGGTCCCGGGGGTGCATCTTATGTGAAATCTCCAGACGAGAAAGAGGATTGGATTATTTTTCACGCTGCTAAAACTTCAGGTTCGGGGTGGGATAGATCTATTCGTGCGCAAAAATTCAGTTGGACTACTACTGGAGACCCATTTTTTGGCGACCCAGTCGCCGATGGGTATAAATTGATTGTTCCATCCGGTGAAAAATAATATACGCATTGCTCAAACAATTTAAATTTAAATAAAAATGAAGAAATTCCTAGTATTTATCCTTGTTACTTTATTAATAAGCTGCAATAAAGTCAGTTTGGTTACCGAAGAAACCTTTCACGGAACAATCGATGGCAAAATGGTTGAACTGTTCACTCTCAAGAATTCAAATGGTGTAATTGCACAGTTTACTAATTATGGAGGACGCTGGATTTCGATGTGGGTACCCGATAAGAATGGAAAAATGGGCGACGTTATTCTGGGTTTTGACAATCCAATTTCATTCCAAAAAGCTCACGAACCTTATCATGGAGCTATTACTGGTCGTGTTTGCGGAAGAATAAACAAAGGCGTTTTTTCACTGAATGGAGATTCAATCCGCTTAGCTAACAACGATTTGTTTGGAAAACCTGTTAAGAATCATCTCCATGGAGGAATAAACGGATTTCATAAACAGATATGGTCGGGAAAAACAGGAAGAGACAAAGATGAAAATGAATATGTTGAGTTCTTTTATACTTCAAAAAATCGAGAAGAAGGTTATCCCGGAAATTTGAAAGTTACTGTTCGATACACACTAAAAAACAATAATACGCTTCGAATTGACTATTCTGCTCAAACTGATGCTCCTACAATTGTAAATCTAACCAATCATGCATTTTTCAATATGTCTGGTAATCCTGCCGAATCGGTTTCAGGTCAATTATTACAAATAAACGCCGATAACTATTTAGAATGCGACAAGGAGCTTATTCCTACAGGAAATATAAAATCAGTTAAAGGAACACCTATTGATTTTACTTCTCCAATCGAAATTGGTAAAAATATAGGCGTTGATTTTCCCGAAATAAATAAAAATAAAGGATATGCTATTGCATATGTATTGAATAAAGGAAAAGATGAATTAAATTTTGCAGCGAGACTTACTGACAAAAATTCGGGACGTTCTGTTGCGGTTTACACAAATCAACCAAGTTTTCAGATGTATAATGCATGGTTAATGGATGGCACCGATGTGGGTAAACAAGGAATAAAATACAACAGTGGTTGCTCTGTTGTGTTGGAATCTCAGGGCTTTCCTGATGCGCCAAATCATTCAAATTTCCCAACTATTAAATTGAATCCTTCTGAATTATATCATCATATTGTAGAATATCGTTTTTCAAATTAAAAAGTATCAATTATTTATATATGAAGAAAGTAAAAATTTCAATATTGCTTGTTTCTGTGTTTACGTTATTGATAATAAGCGTAAATGCACAACCAAAATCAAAATGGACAGTCGAAAAAGCAAACTCATGGTATGCAAAACAAGGTTGGATAGTTGGCTGTAATTTCACACCAAGCACAGCGGTAAATCAGATTGAAATGTGGCACAAGGATACATATGATGCCACAACTATCGATAGAGAGCTTGTTTGGGCTAAAGAATTAGGTTTTAATTCAATGCGCGTTTTTCTACATAGCCTGGTTTGGGAAAATGATGTTGAAGGATTAAAGAATAGGATGAAAAACTACCTCTCTATTTCAACAAAATATGGAATAAAAACCACTTTTGTTTTTTTCGACGACTGTTGGAACGCTGAAGCTCAATATGGTAAACAGCCTGAGCCAAAAACTGGCGTGCATAATTCTGGTTGGATTCAGGATCCAATTGTTTCAAAACGTGCTGATTCAACAGTTTTATATAAAAAAATGGAGCTTTATATAAAAGACATTCTTCAAACATTTAAAAATGATGATCGAATTTTGATGTGGGATTTGTACAACGAACCTGGCAATTCAAATCATTTAACAAGTTCGTTACCACTTTTACGCAAGGTTTTCCAATGGGCTCGCGAAGTAAATCCGTCACAGCCATTAACTTCGGGTATTTGGCAACTCAATTTTTATGATTTAAATAAATTTCAACTTGAAAATTCAGATGTTATAACTTATCATTGCTATCATCCTGCCGAAAGACATCAAGATTGGATATACATGATGAATGCCTATCGTCGTCCTGTAATATGTACCGAATGGATGGGACGCAGATTTGGTAGTACATTTGAAAAAGTGTTACCCATGCTTAAAAGTCAACATATTGGCGCTTACAGCTGGGGGTTTGTAGCCGGAAAAACCAACACAATTTTTGCTTGGGATGATCCACGTCCGGATGGCAAAGAGCCTACTATATGGTTCCACGACATTCTTCGGGTGGATGGAACTCCTTATAGTATAAATGAAATTGAAACGATTAAAAGTCTGACTAATAATTAATTAATTAATAAATAGTATAAACATGAAAAAAATTACAATTATGAAACGAAAACTTTTCTTTTGTGCAATTGCACTCATGTCATTTATGACAGCTTACTCATCAAACATTCTTAAAAATGGTGGCTTTGAAAATGATTTAACTAATTGGTATGTAATAAAAGCATATACAGGAGCAGTAATTACTGCAGATCCAACTGTCGCAGCAACTGGTACTAAATCAGCAAAAATTCAAGTAAATGTAACACCTACTGTGTTTGATTCTTCTGCGTTAACTTCTGTTTTTACATTTCAAAAAAATGCAATTTACAAAGTAAGATTTAAAGCAAAAGCAAGTGCAACAACAACTTTAGCTGTGTTAATGAAAGATCTTTTTGTGGATGGTAACATTTTGCAAAGTACAGCAGAGCTAACAACATCTTTTCAGCAGTTTGAATGCACAACTACTGATCCTATTGTGGCATCCAATCATAACGGAGCTTTAATGTTTAGCTATGCATTAGTTCAGAATGGTACTACTATCTGGATTGATGATGTAGAATTATCTGTATTAGGCGGAGTAGGTTTTTATAATGCAGTTGCTAACGGAGATTTTGAAGAATCAATTCAGAACCCGAGAGATTTTAGTTGGTGGCTGGGACAAAATAATGCAAATGTTACAATAGATAGTAGCTCCAAATTATCAGGCGTAAATTCGTTACACTTGCAACGAAACAATGTTGTTGGTGACTGGTTACAACTTCAGATTTATCCATGGATTACTTTGGAGCAAGGAAGTTCATATAAAATTAGTTTTAAAGCTGTTGGGTCTGCAGATAACATGCATGTTGGGGTATTTCTAGATCATCTTAATATCCTTTGGAACGGTTATAATTCTTATTCAACGATATCTACAACCAAACAAACATATACACATTTTACTTCTGTATGGCCAGCTGAAAATGTTTTTGTAGACCCTTCGATATTAAGATTTATTGATTTTTCGATAGGTGACACTTGGCTTGACGATATTAGAATTGTACCTTATTCGGTAAATCTTTCATCTACAACCATAAATTCAAACAGTACTGTTGGAACAGTTGTTGGCTCTCTTTTGCCTCTAACTGATGAAACTGATGTTACATATACGCTTTCATTGCCAGACATGTCGGCTGATGCCTCTTACTCTAATCAGCTTTTCAGTGTAAATGGAGTTCAGTTGAAAAGTAATGCAGCATTAACAGTTGGAGATAAAAAAATCAGACTCGGTATTACAGACAATAACGGTGCTTATTTAACTAATGATTTTATTATTACCGTAAATACAACAACTCCTTCAGCTGTTGTTCATCCGAATAAAACTGGAATTAAAGTTTTAGCTTTATCACACGAAATTTTTATTCAGAATGCAAGTGGATCATCCATAAAAGTTTTTGATATGATGGGTAAACAGATTTATAATGGCAAAATCGTCGGTAATGCTGAACGAGTTAGTCTCCCTAATGCTAAGTCCGGAGTTTACGTGGTTTCTCTCGATAAAGAAGGGACTAGGGAAGTTACTAAAATAATTTTGTAAAATATTTTCGAAAATGAGGTTGCTTCAAATGTTGTTTTTAAGCAACCTCATTTCTTTTTCACATCTATGGTTATAATCATTTCGTTTCCTTTTCTTCATATGTTTTATTAACTCAATAAAACATCCTGTATTTTTAATGCTGCTGTAAAACGGAGTATTTCATCAGATTCAAACATTTGGCAAATTTGACACATTTTTTAAATCTGTAAAATCAAAAAATGATAGGTTTTCAATATCTAAAGCTATAATAGACAAATATTACGAATAAATGGTTTTTCTTGAAAACTGTAAAGAAGTTGGTAGAGATAATCTAAATTGTTTTGATAAAACTTTAATTGTTTGCCTATTCCAATATCTCCTCACATAGAGTGGGTAGTTTCCTCAGTTGTGTAACGAGTAAGCGATTGCAAAACGAAAAGACTTTTATTAAAACAAAATAATACAACAAAAACAAACCGTTAAATGTGTTATAAACTTCAATTGATGTTTATGAGTGATAACTATTAGTTTCATTTTGGGATAACAGGTTCCATTTAAATATAAACGTTTTACCAATTCGTCGCTTTCATTTATAAGTTTAATGATTCTTTCGCTTAAAAAAAATATTATTTTTTTGATGAATTAAACAGAATTATTATTGTTAGCCAGTTGGTTAGTGTGCAATTATTATTCCTATAGATTATATTCTCTTTAGTAAGTAAATTAAATATTAACATGTTTATAAATGAAAAAATTCAATAATGCATATATATTAGGTATTTCTATGGTTTCGGCCATGGGTGGTTTGCTATTTGGTTACGATTGGGTAGTAATTGGTGGTGCAAAACCTTTTTATGAAAGATTTTTTGATTTAGCCTCTTCGACCAATCTTCAGGCTTGGGCTATGAGTTGTGCTTTGATTGGTTGTATAATTGGTGCAATGATTTCCGGAGTGGTGAGTGATAAGTTTGGTCGAAAATGGCCTTTGCTTGTGTCCGCATCTCTATTTACTGTTGCTTCGATTGGAACAGGGATGGCAGATAGCTATCTGATGTTTGTCATTTTCAGGATGATTGGTGGAGTAGGAATTGGTTTAGCATCCGCACTTTCGCCCATGTATATTGCCGAGGTAGCACCATCGCATTTGCGCGGACGCTTTGTTTCATTGAATCAAATGACCATTGTTATTGGAATTTTAGCTGCTCAGGTAATAAATTTGCTTATTGCCGATAAAGTTCCTGTTGGTGCAACCGATGAATTTATACGGGCTTCGTGGAATGGCCAAATAGGTTGGCGATTTATGTTTTATGCATGTGCGGTACCCGCAGGCGCATTCTTTTTGCTTACTTTTTTCCTTCCTGAAAGTCCACGGTGGTTGATTAAAGTCGGCAAATCGGACATAGCATTTCCAACTTTGAAAAAAATTGGTGGTGAAGAATTTGCACGAGAAGAAATGAGCAATATTCAGGCTACGCTCGATGATGTTTCTGAAAAAGTTGACTTTAAAACATTATTTCAGCCGAGATTCCGTAATGTGCTGGTTATAGGATTAGTTTTGGCTATTTTCCAGCAATGGTGTGGTATAAATACAGTGTTTAATTACGCCGAAGAAATATTCACTGCTGCCGGTTACGGTGTGAGTGATACGCTGTTTAATATTGTGATTACAGGGAGTGTGAATCTTATTTTTACTCTTGTGGCCATGTTTACAGTGGATAAATGGGGACGTAAAAAACTTATGGTATTAGGTTCTGTTGGGTTGGCTACAACATATCTTTTACTTGGAAGTGCATTTTATTTCCAAATAAAAGGAATTGCTGTATTGTTGTTAGTAGTTATTGGAATTGGAATTTATGCAATGTCGCTGGCGCCCATTGTGTGGGTGATTTTATCCGAAATTTTCCCGAACCGGATTCGGGGCGCAGCCATGGCATTGGCTACTTTCGGTTTATGGATTGCCTGTTTTATTCTCACCTATACTTTCCCATTGTTGAACAAAGGATTGGGTGCAGCCGGAACTTTCTGGGTGTATGCTGGAATTTGCCTGCTCGGGTTTATCTTTATTCTAAAGAAATTACCCGAAACTAAAGGAAAAAGTCTGGAAGAAATTGAAAAAGAATTAGTGAAATAGGTTAGAAGAAATAGGTTTTGATTATAAATAAGTTTATTGAAATATCTTTTATGGAAGAAGTAACTAAATATTTGATTAAAAGCACGGTAGAAAACAACGAAGTCCGGGTTTGGAGCGAAGAAGTGGCTATCCCTACTTACGAAATTGGACAACCTGAAAAAAATCCGATTTTTCTTGAAAAGCGTGTTTATCAGGGAAGTAGCGGTGTAGTATATCCCTATCCAGTAATTGAGAAAATTGCTGATGAAAAACACGATATAATTTATAACGCTGTTTTTTTGGAAAACGAATACATTAAAATAATGATTTTGCCTGAGCTTGGTGGACGCGTGCAAATGGCTTATGATAAAATTAAACAACGTCATTTTATCTATTACAATCAGGTGATTAAGCCGGCATTAGTTGGTTTGACAGGTCCTTGGATTTCTGGCGGTATTGAATTTAACTGGCCTCAACATCATCGTCCGAGTACATTTTTGCCGGTCGACCATACCATTGAACATAATGCCGATGGTAGTGTAACAGTTTGGGTGAGCGAAAACGAAAAAATGTTCCATCAAAAGGGTATGGCAGGTTTTACTTTGCATCCGGGTAAAGCATATTTGGAAATTAAAGGGAAACTTTATAATCCAACCCCGGTTCCGCAGACTTTTCTTTGGTGGGCTAATCCGGCTGTGGCTGTAAATGATTTTTATCAATCTGTTTTTCCACCGGATGTACATGCTGTTTTCGACCATGGAAAACGCGATGTTTCTACTTTTCCTATTGCTACAGGAACATATTACAAAATAGATTATTCCGCAGGTGTCGATATCTCAAACTATAAAAATATTCCGGTACCAACATCATATATGGCAATCAACTCCGAGTTTAACTTCGTAGGCGGTTACGAAAACGATACACAAGCCGGTGTATTACATGTGGCCAATCATCATGTGTCTCCTGGAAAAAAACAATGGACTTGGGGAAATGGAGATTTTGGAAAAGCTTGGGACAGAAACCTAACTGACGAAGATGGTCCATATATTGAGTTGATGGCTGGTGTGTTTACCGATAATCAGCCTGATTTCACATGGATCAATCCTTATGAAGAAAAAACATTTACTCAATACTTCTTACCATATCGCGAACTGGGTGTTGTGAAAAACGCCTCGAAAGATGTGTTGCTAAACATGGATAAAGTTGGTGATAATGTGATTGTGAAAGTGTTTGCTACATCTTTACAAAAAAGTGCAAAGGTAGTTTTGAAAGGCTTTTTAGAAGAAACAGTTGATTTGAGTCCCGAAGTAGTTTATGTAAAAGAAATTGTTGTTGGTGAAGTAGACATTAAGGAGCTTGAATTAGGTGTATTTAATTCATTTGGTCATGAATTACTTGCCATACGAACTGAAAAGCAGGAACAGCACGAAGCCGAAGCTGCCAAAGCTGCTTTGTCGCCCGAAGAAACGCCTACTTGCGAACAACTTTACCTCACCGGATTGCATTTGGAACAATACCGACACGCCACTTACAATGCCACCGATTATTACCTCGAAGCATTACGCCGTGATTCAAGCGATGTGCGCAACAACAATGCCATGGGAATTTGGCTGTTACGTCGTGGAAAATTTACCGAAGCGGAAAAATATTTTAAAACAGCAATAGAAACTCAATTGCAACGCAACCCAAATCCATATGATGGAGAACCACGATATAATTTGGGCCTTGCACTTCAATATCAGGGAAAAAACAAAGAAGCATACGATGCTTTTTATAAATCGTGCTGGAATGCCGCCATGCAGGATGCCGGATTCTTCGGTTGTGCACAAATTTCATGTATTAATGATAAGTTGACAGATGCACTGTACGAAATAGAAAAATCATTGATTCGCAACTGGCACAACCACAAAGCCCGTGTGCTTAAAACAGCTATTTTGCGTAAACTTGGAAGTCACGACGAAGCATTAAGTTGGATTGAAGAATCATTGAAAATTGATTTATTCAACTTTGGATGTAGATTTGAGAAATATCTGCTTACCAATGAGATTTCGGTTTTGAACGAATTGAATCAATTGATGAGGGGCGAAATTCATAATTATGAGATTGTTGCTTTGGATTATATTGCTGCCGGAGTGTATGACGAAGCCATTCAACTATTGGAAGAAGGTGCAAAAATATGTCCAACAACGCCAATGACTTACTACTATCTGGGTTGGGCGTTGACTTTGAAAGGTAAAGAGGCAAAAGATGTTTTTAATAAAGCAGCTACACATGCACCTGAATATTGTTTCCCTAACAGATTAGAAGCAATTTTGGCATTGGAGTGCGCTCAAAAAGCAAATCCACAAGATTCTAAAGCACCTTATTATCTAGGAAATCTTTGGTACGACAAACGACAATATCCTGAAGCTATTGCTTGCTGGGTGAGGTCAGTTGAGATTGACGATAAGTTCCCGACCGTGTTACGGAATCTTTCGTTGGCATATTTCAACAAACTGAATCTTGAAGAAAAAGCAGTTGAGTTCCTTGAAAAAGCATTTGCACTCGACACAACCGATGCCCGAATACTGATGGAACTAGACCAGTTATACAAACGAATTTGCCGCCCTCATAATGAACGTCTTGCATTTTTAGAGAAGCATCTCAAATTGGTTGAACAACGCGACGATGTTTACCTTGAATTTGCAACACTTTGTAATCAAACTGGTAATTACAGAAAAGCCTTAAAGCTAATTGACAATCGCATTTTCCATCCGTGGGAAGGTGGAGAAGGAAAAGTACCAGCTCAGTATCAGTTGGCAAGAGTGGAATTAGCCAAAGAATTTATATTGAAAAAAGAATATGCACCGGCAATTGAGTTATTGCTAAAATGTTTGGAATACCCTTTTAATCTGGGCGAAGGGAAATTACATGGTGCACAGGAAAACGATTTTCATTATTGGATTGGGTGCGCTTATGAAGGACTCGGAGAAATAGGAGTTGCAAAAACATATTGGGAATTAGCCAAAGATGGTAATACAGAACCGGCAGCTGCCATTTTCTACAACGATCAAAAACCGGATAAAATATTTTATCAAGGTCTTGCACTGTTAAAACTGGATTTTATGGACATGGCTAACTCTCGTTTCAATAAGTTGATTGCATTTGGCGTAAAGCATTTAGAGGAACAGATAAAACTTGATTACTTTGCCGTTTCGTTACCCGACTTGCTTATTTGGGACGATGATTTGACTTTTCGTAATAAAGTTCACTGCAATTATATGTTAGGATTGGGATATTTGGGTCTGGGAATGCTGGAAAAAGCTAAAACTTTCTTATCTAAAGCAGCTAAAATGGATGTCAATCATCAAGGGATTCAAATTCATAATGCATTCATAAATAGTTTTCTTTATTCTTCTATTCAAATATAGGTTTTGGATTCAGAGAAATTTAAATTGTGACTAATTTCACTCATACTGTAAACAATTCACTATACGGTTATCATCAAATCTGTATTTATTTATCTGATATAAAATTATTAATAAAAATTAAGTATACAATAGCAAGCGTTAACAAATAAAATGAAAGAAATTACAATTATGAAACGAAAACTTTTCTTTTGTGCAATTGCACTC
>CAIKVR010000417.1 GCA_903830915.1 uncultured Bacteroidales bacterium | reverse complement strand
TTTAAAGAAAGATTTAAAAACAAACTTGATTTTGATAAAGTATTGACTTTTGATAAAGCTACTGATGTGTATTTCTCGGGTGTAAACCACGATGAAGAACAGGTGGCACACGTGAAAATCAACAATCCGGAGTCGTTTGCAGCCATCAATATCAAACAATACGGTGCACCTTGTCAGTTCTTCTGTTCGTCGGAAGTGTACGAACTGCATACCGACAAAAACGGACATCAGGAATTGCGTATTCATGCCGAAAACTGTATGCATTGCAAAACCTGCGATATTAAAACACCGGGCGATGGAATTACCTGGAGTGTTCCAAACGGTGGCAACGGTCCTGATTTTCAAAATATGTAAAGACCCCCAACCCCTAAAGGGGAGTAAGATTCTTTACGATAATCGGATTAAATAACTAATACTAATTATGTTCCCCTTCAGGGGTTAGGGGTAATTTTCAATAAATAAATATTATGGCTCTTACAATTATAAGTTTAATAAAACAAGTTCCGCTCCCAACCGAAATGCGCATGGGAGACGATGGATTAATGGACCGCACGAAAGCGAAGTCGATTATCAATATCGACTGTCAGTTTGGTCTTGAAGCCGGATTACAACTCAAAAAACAATATCCCGATGCTCGTCTGATTGCCTGTTCAATGGGACCGGGTTCGTTCGAAGTAGCGCTTAAAACTGCTATTTCGATGGGTTACGACGAAGCATTCCTCCTCTCCGACCGTAAACTGGGCGGAAGCGATACGTACGCCACCGGTTTGGCTATTTCGACCATGCTGAAACATTTGGGTTTCACCAAAGATTCGAAAGAACCGTTTATCATACTTGCCGGTCGTCAGACCAGCGACGGTGATACAGCGCACGTACCATCGCAGGTAGCCGAAAACATTGGTATTCCGCAGGCAACATTTGTTGAAAGCGTGAAAGCCGACGGCGAAGGCAATGTGATTGCAAAACGTATTATCGAAGGTGGTTATCAGATGATGAAACTGCCTATGCCTTGTACCATTTCGCTTACTCCAACCGGAATTCCACCACGCAAACCATCACTGACCGGTGCTATCAAAGCCCGCAACGCTCAAGTAACCGTGTTCGGAATTGATGATATCGGACTGGGAACAGAGAAAATAGGTTTGGGCGGTTCGCCAACCATTGTGGCCGGTGTGGTAAACATTGTGAGCGAACGTGCTCCGATTATCATGTCGCAGGGACATAACGAAGGTGCTTTGGTAGATAGCTTGCTGGCCAATTATGCCAAAGGTGCAAACGTGCTGGAAAAGAAAGAAAAAGCGGAAAAGAAAGTTTCTGAAAAACCTGAATTTCCATTCTACGATAACCGCAACGGTGCAAAGGGAATTCTGACCTGGGCTGAAATAGCCAACGGTAAAATTGCCCGTCCTTCTATCGAATTGCTTACTCCGGCTCGTCACTTAGCTGACCAGTTAGGCGAAGGAACAAAAATCATGACTTTGCTTATTGGTCACAACGTAGCCGATCAGGCACAAACGCTGTTCGAACATGGTTCGGACGAAGTGATTGTGGTGGAAGATGCCAAACTGGCTGAATACCTCGTGTTGCCTTTCTCGTCTATTTTTGCACAGGTAATTAAAGAACGAAATCCTGAAATCGCACTGTTTGCCGCTACTACTTCGGGTCGTGAGTTGGCTCCGCGTATTGGTGTGAAAACCGGAAGTGGTGTAACTGCCGACTGTACCGGACTGGAAATTGGCGAATACGTGAACCGCAAGGAAAAAGTAATCAACAAACCGATTCTTCACTCCCGCCGTCCAACCTATGGCGAAAGTAAACTGGCCACCATTCTTGGTTTCGTTTATCCGCAAATTTCTACTGCCCGTGCGGGTACCTTCGAAGTGCCGGCTAAAGTGGAAGGACGCACCGGAGTGGTTTCCACTTTCAAACCAAAACTGAGCAAAGACGAGTTTAAAGTAGAAATTCTGCAAACCGTTCGTGGTGAAGGTAATTCGGTAAATCTGTTCGATGCCGATATTATTATTGCCGGTGGACGTGGAACTACCAGCGACGGATTGGCATTAATCAAGAAACTGGCCGAAGCACTGAAAGAAAAAGGCGTGAAAGCCGAATGGGCTTGTAGCCGCGTGGTGGTTGACGAAGGTTTCTCGGAATATGCACGTCAGGTAGGACAAACCGGTAAAACCGTACGTCCGAAAGTATACGTGGGCGTAGGTAT
>CAIKVR010000416.1 GCA_903830915.1 uncultured Bacteroidales bacterium | reverse complement strand
GCTTGGAATTGAAATGCTGGCTGAAGCAGTTCCCGTGTTGAAGACCAAAATCAATGAAATTGGCAGCCGAAAAGAAGAAATAATTGAAGCAACCGAAGTGCTTTTGAAGTACGAAGGGTATATTCAACGGGAGAAATTAATCGCCGAAAAGCTTCAACGATTAGAGCATATCAACATTCGTGGACGCATTGATTACAACAGCATTCAATCGCTATCCACCGAAGCACGGCAAAAACTAACGAAGATTGACCCTGAAAACATTGGGCAGGCAAGCCGCATTCCGGGCATTTCGCCCAGCGATGTGAATATATTGTTGGTGTTGTTGGGAAGATAATTTAGTTTATAGTTGGCAGTTTATAGTTATCAATACACTTGTAACTTAAAATAAACAATCCCATTCCCCGGAACTGTCCCCTTCATATATACAGATATTCCGCAATTCCCTCTCCATTTGGTGAGGGTGCCGTAGGCGGATGAGGTCAGGGGACGAGCGAAGCGGAGGGGTTCAAAAGACAACCAATTGTTCCACGTGAAACAATACAGCAAAAACAATCTTGTTCCACGTGGAACAAATATCAAATAATCAAATCAGATATCTATCTTCAAGAGTTAAATTCTATATGAAGTCAACCAATACATTAAAAGAACAGGTAAATGCGCTGCCAGACAAACCGGGGGTATACCAGTACTATAATGTAAACGATGAAATAATATATGTAGGGAAAGCTAAGAATCTAAAGAAACGAGTAAGTTCATATTTCAACAAGGTACATGATTCGGGCAAAACAAATGTACTGGTAAAAAACATTGCAACTTTAAAGTACATAGTTGTAGAAACTGAAGAAGATGCCCTCCTACTCGAAAACAATCTGATTAAACAATATCAGCCACGTTACAATGTGCTGATGAAAGATGGGAAAACCTATCCAAGTATTTGTATTACCAACGAACCTTTCCCCCGAATTTTCAAAACACGCAATATATTTAAAAATGGATCGCAGTATTTTGGTCCGTATAGTTCAAATTATACAATCAATTCCATTTTAGAAATAGTGCATGAATTATTTCCACTTAGAACATGCCGCTTGCCTTTGACAAAAGAAAATATAGATGCCGGAAAGTTTAAGGTTTGTCTGCAATACCATATCCATAAATGCAAAGGTGCCTGTGAAGGAAAAGAAACGGAAGCTGAATATAAACAAACCATTGAGCAGGTTCGTCAGATAATTCGGGGCGATGCAAATGAGATAAGCAAATTGTTGCTAGACCAAATGCAACAGCTGGCAAAGGAATATAAATTTGAAGAAGCCCATCTGTTGAAATTAAAATACGATTTGATAGAGAGCTACAAATCGAAATCAATTATTGCCAATACCGTTGTAGAAAATACAGACGTGTTTGCGTACGACGAAAACGAGAATGCTGCTTTTGTAAATATCCTACGCATTTCGAAAGGCTGCGTTATTCAGGGTTACACCATTGAATACAAAAAGCGCATGGATGAAGACAAGGCTGACCTGCTATCGATGGCCATAGTTGAACTTCGTGAGCGCCTTCAGAGTAATTCAAAGGAAATTGTTGTGCCTTTTGAGATAAATTATCAATTGAAGGATGCGACAGTAGTTATTCCACAACGTGGAGACCGAAAAAAACTCTTAGAGCTTGCTATTCAGAATGTTAGGCAATATAAACTGGACAAACTGAAGCAGGAAGAGAAGCTTAATCCGGATCAACGCGCTATGCAACTAATGAAAAGCATTCAGGAGTTATTGCACATGGACAAACCGCCTTTGACCATTGAATGTTTTGACAATTCTAACATTTCAGGTACAGATGCTGTGGCAGCTTGTGTGGTATTCAAAAAAGGAAAGCCCTCCAAAAAAGATTATCGGAAGTATAATATCAAAACAGTTGTTGGTCCTGACGATTATGCTTCCATGAAAGAAGTAGTAAGGCGGCGTTACAGTCGAATGTTAAATGAAGAGTCCCAACTACCCGATTTGATAATAGCCGATGGTGGAATTGGACAAATGGAAGTGATCCGGCAAGTGATTGAAGAAGAACTTCAGATTAACATCCCAATTGCCGGTTTAGCAAAAGACAGCAAGCATCACACACGGGAATTATTATATGGATTTCCACCAAAAGAAATCGGATTGAAAATTAACGACCCATTATTTAAGTTATTGGCTTCAATGCAAGACGAAGTTCACCGTTTTGCCATCACCTTCCATCGGGACAAGCGAAGCAAGACACAAGTTGCGTCAGAACTCGATACGATACCCGGAATTGGAGAAAAGACAAAAAACGACCTGATTAAACATTTCAAGAGCGTAAAACGAATTAGAAGCGCTGAATTAAGTGACCTTGCCGAAGTTATTGGAAGTAGCAGAGCATCAACTATTTACAACTATTTTAAAGGTGACTTGAAGGCCTGAGAATTGTGTATTTATTTTTTGCCGTATCTTTACACGCAAATACAGTAGCCCAAACAACTCAAAATTGAGACTTAAAATTTAGCAATAGAAATAACTTATGATATTAGAAATTGAATCACTAAAAACTATACACCAAACTGCCCAAAAATTTATTGATCAAATTGGTGACCGAACCATTTTTGCCTTCAACGGAAAAATGGGTGCAGGTAAAACTACCTTCATAAAATCAATTTGCGAAACGATGGGTGTGAAAGAAACAGTAAACTCTCCTACCTTTTCTATCGTTAATGAATATGAAGCAGCAGATGGTAGGATAATTTATCATTTCGATTGTTACCGGATTACGAAAATTCAGGAAGCACTGGATTTGGGAGCGGAAGAATATCTTTACTCAGGGAATCTGTGCTTTATCGAATGGTCGGAAAATATAGCCCCTATCCTACCCGACTCATTGGTAAATGTGGATATTGAAGAACAGGAAGACGGGAAGAGGGAAATTGTTATACAAGGGATTAGTTAGGAATTAATTTGGATTAGATTAGGGACAAGCGACATCTTGTAGCTTGAAAAACACGCATGAAAAACACTATTTCATTACATAAAAACACCATTTCATTACAAAAATTGCTTGTTTCGTTGCATTTATTCTAAAAAACTATTGCATATTCAAAAAATTATTCATTTATTTGCATTTCAAAATTAAAAAATAACCAAGGCTGAATTTTTAGCAAACAGTTTCTAAAACCCCGAGTCTTGACTCTTGGTTTTTAAATCTAAAAATCTATAAATATCAGCGGTTGAGGCTAAGCGAGCCACGGCTATCAAGAATACAGGCGGAACTGAAGTTAGTGTTTATCGGCATTCAACAGCAGTTACCCCTAACCCCTAAAGGGGAACAGGGAAAACCGGTATAGCAAGACGAAATTCATGACATTGGCATAAAGCAAGCCTAAGAAGTTGCGCGTAAGAGCCACGGTAGGGATACCGGGTAAAGACCACAGCACTCCTGCTTTTTCAGATAAGCCAACGAGTAACAGATGCATGGAGAGTAAACTTCTGATTGTAGTACGATGCCGACAGGACACATAGCACAACAAAACAAAAACGAAGAAACATGAAGAATTGATTCATTTCCAACAGATTACATTCCATTATTTCTATATTTAAGATTATTCCTACCGCTAATTCCAACACGGAATTGGCTTTTGTAGTTTCTGCTACCCCACAACAAGAAGCAATTAATCATACTCCCGAAGCGGGAAAAAGCTCAATGAGCAAAGCCAAAGAATTTGTACACCACCATGGAAAGAGACTTATGGGAGCATTAGCTATAACAACAGCTATGGCTGCTACAGAAGCTACAGCACAAAACGCTGCAACTATAGACCCAAGCCACTATAAAACTCCACAAACGGCATTTGTGATACCAAATTTACCAAGCTGATCTGATTATTATTTATCTATCAAAGCTGGAGAATCTATCTATTTAACGATAGATGGTGCTGATGCAAATAGTTGAATATTCTATAAACTCAGTGCACCAACAAGAACAATAAATTGAAATACAATAAAATTAGAGGTAGGCGATGTAGGTGGTATTTTAGTTAATTATACTCAAGCTTGAGTTAATAAAGCAACATGATTACACGTCAACTATCAAGCAGATATCTACGATCGTACTCCAGGATCAACTACACAAAATCAACGTCCAGAAACAGTATGGGTAGGTGCTGGACAAAATGCAGTTTTAAGTGCTGGACCAAATATGAATCCTACAGGATCAACAACTAGTTGAGCATATTCATGGAAAAACATTACAACATGAGCCATATTATCAGATGTAAACACAGCTTACACTGACAGTATAAAGACTCTTCCACGTGGAACATACAGAGTAATAACAAATGATGGTACTGGAACACGAACAGCAGATACCATCGCAGTCCTAGAGAAACCAAATCTAGACAACGCTACGAGAACATTAAACTTTCCTAGCACTACTGCTGGTGTACTCTACAAGGTATACAAAGCTGGAGCTTGAAATACATGGACAGAAATACCTGGTCTTGCCTTTACAGGAGATGGAAATACTCGCGCTGTAATATTGGATGCCGCTAATGTAGGTAACAAAGATGTTATCAAGCTAGGAGTACAGAGAACAGCAGCCACACCAGTAGAAACTAATCTACCTGCTATACAAGCAGATTTCACTACTGATGTAGTAGCCGTAGTCCCTGAAACTGTACAATTCACACAACAAAATAGAGAACTCTTTCGAGACAAGCCAGTTCCTTCTATCCTCTATTCTATTGACGGTAGAGAAATCGGTACAGGAATCTCTAATCACGTAACAATTCCTGCTGAAGTTCCTGCAGGTATCTGCATAGTTAGATACACAGAAAACGGACAACTCAGAGCCAAGAAAATTGTAATTAAATAAGTCACATGTCCTCCTTTGCAAAGGAGGTGGTCCGGTATCGGACCGGAGGATTTAATTTCTCTTAGAAAACCCACTTCGGTGGGTTTTTTTAATTCATAGAAATTCCTAGTTTGTCCTCCTTTTAAAAAACCCTGGTTGGAATACGCCGTACAGACGCAATACATTGCGTCTCTCCCGTAATTCCTCAGACGCGAGATATCGCGTCCCTACACCAGGGTTTTTTTATTTACTTGAAATTTGCAAGCATTTTCATACAAACACTAGATCCAATCTATGATGGTACACTGCAGTAATGCGGTGAGGAAAGTCCTGACACCACAAACAGACTAAGATCTAACGGATCTTGGACGCCGCAAGGCCAAACGATAGTGCCACAGAAACGAAAACTAACCCCGCTATACAGCGGGGTGAAAGATGCAACGTGAAGATGAACCCGCTATGCGGGTGCTACTTCTTCTCAGTTCAGCTGATAGCTGTTCGAGTGGTAAACCGTAGTCGGTGCAAGCTTACTGGATAGCAATATCTAGGAAGTGCAAAAACCTAGCTACACGCTAGCTCAGATAAATTCCATCACAACACAGAATCGGGCTTATGGATTGGATATTAATTATAACCCATAGAGATATGTAAATATATCGATACACAAAAAACACCTGGATGAAATACGCCGTAGAGACGCAATACCTTGCGTCTCTCCCGTAATCCCTCAGACGTGATATATCGCGTCTCTACACCAGGTGTTTTTTTATTTACTTAGAAATTCTAAGATTTTTTGTTCAATTTCATTCCATTGATTGTCTATATTGTCTAGTTCTTGTTTAGTAAATTTAGCCAAAACGTAGTCCACGACTTGTTCTTTATTGATTGGTCTGTCTACTCATATTCTTAATCTCCAAAACTTATCAGTTCATACCTTGGCTATAATATCTTTGAGACCATTGTGACCAGCAGGACTACCTCACAATTTTAGTTGTATTTTAGCATTTGGAAAATCTATTTCATCATGAATCACTAAGATATCACTCGGATCTATCTTATAAAAACTAGCAATCGCTCATACAGAGATACCACTACGATTCATAAATGTTTGTGGTTTACAACAGAGAATTTTTTCTCAATTACGAGTGATCTCCAAGAGTTCAGCTGTGTATTTTGTATCAAAACGGAACGATCACTCCCCTTGCATATATTGATCCAAAACAAGAAAACCCGCATTATGGCGGGTCTTACTATATTCTTTTCAAGGGTTTCATAATCCAACAATAAGTTTCATGTGGAAATTTTAAATTTTAAATTTTAGATTTTAAATTAGCCTTATATAATTCAAAATTCAGCATTCAAAATCCAACATTTACTCAATTAGTCTTTAACTTGTTGCATTTCTAGGAATTCAATAGTATCATGTTCTTCAATTTTTTTGTTGGTATGTACTTTACATCCACATTCTTCACCCTCACCAACTTCCTTAACTTCATCTTTATTTCTATATACAGAGAGAATATCTCATCCTCCAATAATTTCTTGATTTCTAATAATTCTAAACTTGATTCTACCTTTGGCCTTACCTTCCATAACCTTACCTCAGATAACCATTTCCTTCGTCTTACTATAGAAGATTGCAAGGACATCTAGTTTACCAATAGAGACTTCTTCCATTTCAATTTGAATCATTCCCTTCACAAGATCACTTAAATAATCCGTAAGTTCATAGATAATATCAAAACTCTTCATCTCTACTTTAAGGTTCTCAGCTTTCTTTTTGAGTATAGCATTGAGATTAATATTAAATCCTAGCAATAATGCACTAGAAGCTTGTCCCAAAGCAATATCTGAATCTGAAAAATGTCCAACATCAGTATGGATAACTCTGATAGTTACATTTTTTGGCATAACTATACCAGAAACAGCTTGTTTGAGTGCTTCCAAACTACTACTTCCATCTGATTTCAAGATCAATCTAAGTTCAGATTCTTTATTTGTTTTCACTCCAGTCACAAATTGTTGAATTGCAGATTCTGGAGCATTTGATTTGGCATGTTCTTGGATCATAGCAACTTTTTGTTGCGCTTCTTTTTCATTTTTGTATTAATCGTTTGTCCGTTTAAAAATTATTCAAGCATAAACAACAACAATGACTTTAATAATAACTTTTCATATCAAAATAATTATTATATTTTTGTAGAAAAATTTCACACGGGTATAGTGTAAGGGTTAAGCACAATGGTTTTCGGTGCCATCCTGGGGCGTCCAACCCCTCAGAACCGGTTCGAGTCCGGTTACCCGTGCAATGAATGATAGAGTTCTGACTCTGTCTGTTTTACGGATGTAGTGTAATGGCAGCACACAAGTCTCCGGGGCTTGACTGGGGCTTCCAACCCCTCAGTTCCGGTTCGATTCCGGACATTCGTGCAATTGCGGAAGTGGTGTAGTGGCAGCACACAGGCCTTCAGAGCCTGACGGCGTACCTCCAGTACGCAAGCGCGGGTTCGAGTCCCGTCTTCCGCTCTTTTTTTAATGTAGTTAGGGATAAGTTAGAGACAAATTAAGGACAAGCGACATCCCTGTCGCTTGAAATAACTTTATCAAGCGGTTGGGAAACCGCTTGTCCCCAATAAACCATTTCCCTTTTATTAACCTTAAAATTCTATGGACAGACACGAACAGATAAAAACACTTGCTAAACGCTTAAAAGCAGAAACGCACAGCAACGAGCTGAGCAAAGCACTTACGCACAGCAGTTTTCCTGAAACAACAGAGGAAAACAACAACAGCCGTTATGTCTTTCTGGGGCAGTTTGCGTTCCGTGGGTATGTGGCTGATATACTCTTTAAATTCTCGCCCGGAAGTGGAACTAAATTACAGCATATGTTGGGCAATCTGTTCAAAAACGAACAACTAAACACGCTCTACGATAAACTCATATTAGACGATCTGATACGATATGGAGTTGATTTTGACCACAAAAAGCATAAACATATATTTGTGTTCGGATTGTTGGGATTTATCCATCAATTTTCGCCCGATGAAGTTAAACAACAATTTGTAAGTCAAAATTTCATATTGCCGAATAAGCATTTGTTCAATCCCGGCACTAAAAGCAATGATTTTCAGGCTCAATGCAATCTGTTATCCCGAATATTGTTTCAAGAACCTGTTTTTATAGATATAACTCGTAACGAAAACAACTTGTGGAAAACCACTGTGACTATTCAAGATGCAGTGTTGGCAAGCGAAACAAGTGTAAGCCATCGCTACAGTCGTCAAAAAGCATTGAAAAAAGCACTCAAGCAATTGGCCGATGATGTTTATTTTATCGAAACCGCACGACCTGAATTTTCGGCGAATCATAGTAGATTGGAGCAAATCCGAAATATAAAATTCCAGCAACAAAAAGAAGAAAAACTTCACTTGCAAGCTCAGAAAGAAGAACGAAAACGGATAGAAAACAAAATTAAAAAAGAAAAGCGAAAGGCTGACAAAGAAGAATTGGATGCCAAACGCAGGATAACCAAAGCCGAAGTAAAAAAGAAAAAAGAAAGTAAAAAGGGTAAAAACACCATTTACCGCGATTATTCAACTGAAGAAATAGCAGCTATGAATCCAGCTAAACGTCGCAGGTTGGAGGATTTGGGAATATTAACTAAAAACAAATAGTAAAAAAGGATTATAGAACAAGGGAGTTCTCTTGAATTAACTAATCATCAAGCGGTTAGGAATTGAAATCGACGTAGTCAAACCGCTTGTCCCTTACTTAAATAAAAATTAAATGAAAGCAAAGAAGAAAAACTCCATTTTGGAACAAGTAAAGTCGGCACGAAAGCAAAGCCGCGAAGAAGAAATTCAGACACATGGGAAATCGATTAATTATCGAAAGGTTATGGCAAATAAAAAGCAATATAACCGCAAAAAAAATAAGGCAGACGATGAGGTTCTGCCTTATTTGTTTATTTCCCCTCTCCACTTGGAGAGGGGATTAAGGGGTGAGGTCACCAGATTGATACCCTTTTTTCAACAGGTAAAAACATTT
>CAIKVR010000415.1 GCA_903830915.1 uncultured Bacteroidales bacterium | reverse complement strand
GCCGATGTACGCGCCGAAGCCAATGCACAGGTGGAAGCCATGTGTGGCAAGGTAAATGAAATTCTGGTTGCGAATAATGCTGGTTTTACATTGGATTTCGAATGGATTAAAAACGACCTCACCAAAGGTTCTATCCGTGAGCGCCATTTGGCAAAGGCATTGCGACTGAAAGTGTACGAGGCTTGCGGAAACGACGAAGCACAGATTCAGGAACTTTTCGGAAAACTATTTGCAGGAAAAGAACTGAAATCGGGCATCAACGATATCGCCGGAGTGGAAAACGAAATCCGTGGCAACTTGCTCAAAACTGGTGGTGGCGCTTTCGTTCCCGAAGATCCAAAGGCATTTTTGCCTATGCAAACCGTTTGCGATATTATCGTTGCGGGTGGCGGCATACCAACCTATCCGTTCCTGGCTGATGATGCCAAAGGTGGTTACACCGATTTCGAAGGCGATTTGGAAAAAGTGGCTAAGCAATTGACCGAGCGCGGTTTCCATTCGGTAGAGTTTATCACTACCCGCAACGGTGTGGAATTGTTGGAGAAATACGCCAGCTATTTGCACGATCAGGGCTTTGTAGTGACATTTGGTAGCGAGCACAACACACCTGCCATGGAACCAATTGAGCTTTTTGCGCGTAACAGCACGCCACTTACCGACCGTTTGTTGCAAATCAACTACGAAGGTGTTTGCGTGGTAGCGGCGCACCAACATTTGGTAGCACAAGGTCTGCGTGGCTACTTGGATGTCAACGGACAAGCTGATCGCAGTAAACGGGCAGAGTTTATTAAGCTGGGTGACGAATTAATTCAAAATATTTAAACCACAATAGAAACATAGGAAATTGAAAAATCTTATGTAATCTATTGTTCCTAATGTGGTTCAATTAAAAATGAAAGAAATACAACAACTTATCGAAATATCGCAATTCTACGGCCGTGATAGCCGTTTCGTAATTGCAGGCGGTGGAAATACATCGTACAAAAACGCAGAGAAAATCTGGGTAAAAGCCAGTGGTTCGTCGTTGGCAGCTATTACTGAAGACGGTTTTGCGGTGCTTGATCGTGCCAAACTAAACCTCATGTCTGACACAGTGTACAGTGCTAATGCTGCTGAACGTGAAGAGCAGGTGAAAAATGATTTGGCCGATGCTACCATCACCAAAGGTAAACGCCCATCGGTAGAAACATCCATGCACAACGTGATTGATTTCGCCTTTGTGGTACACATGCACCCAACTCTGGTAAACGGTTTGATGTGCGCCAACAATGCTCAAGCCGACTTGCAAAAGTTATTTGGAGCAAAAGCATTGTATATCGAATACACCGATCCGGGTTATGTACTGTTCAAAAAAGTAGAAGATGCAATCAAAGCATTCCGCGCTGAGGATGGTGCTGAACCTGCTGTTATTTGGTTGCAAAACCACGGAATATTCGTGGCTGCCAATAGCATTGAAGAAGTGAAGGTACTTTATACCAAAGTGCTTGACACACTTGAAAAAGCGGTAAAATTCCCTGTCCCTAGCGAAGAACGCGCTACGTGCAGCTGCACTGAACAAATTCTGCCTGGCATTCGTATGATACTTTCAAAAAAAGGTTTGAAAACCCTGAAAGTGCGCAAAAATGCTTTGGTAAAACATTTCTACGACACCGAAGAAGCGCAGGCCAAAATTGCGAAACCGTTTACTCCGGATGCGATTGTCTATTGCAAATCGAACTATATTTTCCTTAACGACGAAGAACCGGAAGCTGTATTGGCTGAGGCTGCAAAACAAATTCCGGCATTCACTGCTAAGTTTGGTTATCAGCCAAAGGTAATTCTGATCAAAGGAATCGGATTGGTAGCGGTGGGTGATAATGCTGCTCAGTGCGACATTATTCTGGACGTGTTCGAAGATGCAATGAAGATTGCTTATTATGCTGAATCGTTTGGTGGTCCTCACCCAATGACGCAAGCGCAAATTGACTTTATCGACAACTGGGAAGTGGAAAATTATCGTCGCAGTGTGGCGGCAGGTGGAGCTGCCGGTCGTGCTGAGAATAAAACCATTATCGTAACCGGAGCTGCACAAGGCTTTGGCGAAGGAATTGCCCGTTGTTTGTTGCAACAAGGCGCAAACATTGTGGTGGCAGATATGAACGAAACGGTTGGACGTGCCACTGTTGAACGTTTCAACACCTTGGCAAAAAGCAACCGTGCCATCTTTGTAAAAACCAACGTGAGCGAAATTCCAAGCATTGAAAACCTCGTTCACGAAACCATTTGCAACTTTGGTGCTATCGATGCCTTCATTAGCAATGCAGGCGTTTTGCGTGCCGGTGGATTGGAAGATATGACACCGGAAGATTTCGAATTCGTAACGAAAATAAACTATAACGCTTATTTTTATTGCACCAAAGTGGTTAGCAAGGTTATGAAGCTGCAAACCAAGTACGCACCGGAGTATTATGCCGACATTATTCAGGTAAATTCTAAATCGGGATTGCGTGGTAGCAAAGCAAATTTTGCCTATGCCGGTGGTAAATTTGGTGGCATTGGTCTTACACAGTCGTTTGCATTGGAACTGGCTCCATTCCGTATTAAAGTGAATTCTATCTGTCCGGGTAATTTCTACGAAGGTCCGCTCTGGAGCGACCCTGAAAATGGACTTTTCGTACAATACTTAAATGCAGGAAAAGTCCCCGGTGCTAAAACTATAGACGATGTGAAAGCGTTTTATCTTGCACAAGTTCCGTTGCAAAAAGGATGCTCACCCGAGGACGTTACCAAAGGTGCCTTGTACCTGATGGAACAATGTGGCGAAACCGGACAGGCATTGCCTATTACCGGTGGGCAGGTGATGCTTTCTTAGATAAAAGAGCAAAGACAAAAGAACAAAGACAGGAGATATGCATAATTTCAGGAAGTTGACTATTTGGATTAAATCGATGGATTTAGTTACAGAGATTTATCAGTTAACGAACACTTTTCCACAGCATGAGAGATTTGGTTTAATGTCTCAAATGCAGCGTGCAGCTGTTTCTGTTCCTACAAATATTGCTGAAGGATCTGCAAAAACGAGTAATAAAGATTTTGCACGCTTTTTAGAAATTTCTATTGGTTCATTGCTCGAAATGGAAACCGAATTGACAATCGCTTTAAATTTAAAATACATTGATTCAATGATTTTTGAGAAGATTCAGAATGAAATCATTGAACTTCAAAAAATGATAACAGGATTTAAAAACAAATTAGAATAAAGAATAAAGATCAAAGACAAAAGATCAAAGACGAAAATAACTGTCTTTGTTCTTTATTCTAAAAAACTAAAAAATATCAACCTGAATAAATTGCAAATTTAAAGACGAAGGCATTTGTCTTTACTCTTTGTTCTTTATTCTATTAGTCTAATAAAAAATGCAAACAAAAGCAATCCGTTTATATGGCAAAAAAGACCTTCGCTTAGAAGAGTTTGAATTGCCGCAGATTAAAGACAATGAAATATTGGCGAAAGTAGTTTCCGATTCACTTTGTATGTCATCGTACAAAGCAGCAACTCAGGCTACCGACCACAAACGTGTTCCGAACGATATCGCCGAAAATCCGATTATCATCGGGCACGAATTTGCCGGAGAATTGGTACAAATAGGTTCAAAATGGGCTGATAAATTCAGCGCAGGAGATAAATTCTCTATCCAACCGGCGTTGTATTTCGAAAATGGTCCTGTGGGCGTGTTGAGCGCACCGGGTTACAGTTACCAGCACATTGGTGGTGATGCAACTTATGTGATTATCCCGAATGAAGTCATGGAAAAAGACTGTTTGCTGGCTTATAAAGGCGAAGGTTACTATCCTGCGTCATTGGCTGAGCCGCTTTCGTGTGTAATTGGTGCTATGCATGCCAACTACCACACTACTCCCGGAAGCTATGTTCATAAAATGGACATTGTAGATGGTGGTAAAATGGCTGTTTTGGCCGGTGTTGGTCCAATGGGACTGGCAGCTATCAACTACGTGCTTCGTCGCGACGACCGCAAACCGTCTGTGTTGGTGGTAACCGACGTGGATCAAACACGTTTGGATCGTGCTGCGCAGTTTTATAGCGTAGAATTTGCTGCTTCACGCGGTATCGATTTGAAATATATCAATACCGGTAAAATGGAAAATCCGGTGGAAGAACTCAAAGCTATTACCGGCGGATACGGATACGACGATGTGTTTGTATTTGCTCCTGTAAAACCGGTTGTAGAGCAGGGCGATGCTATTCTGGCATTCGACGGCTGCTTGAACTTCTTTGCAGGTCCAAGCGATCCGAATTTTGCTGCTTCGTTCAATTTCTATAACGTACACTATGCCTACACACACGTGGTAGGTACAAGCGGTGGAAATACCGATGACATGGTGGAAGCCCTCGATATGATGTCGAAAGGACTTGATCCTGCCGGATTGGTAACTCATATTGGTGGATTAGGAGCCGTTATCGAAGCTACCAAACACCTGCCTGAAATTCCGGGCGGAAAAAAACTGATTTATACACACGTAGATATGCCATTGACACCAATTTCGGACTTTGCCAAACTGGGCGAAACAAACGAAGTGTACAAAACACTTGCAGAAATGTGCGATAAAAATCTGGGATTGTGGAGCGTGG
>CAIKVR010000414.1 GCA_903830915.1 uncultured Bacteroidales bacterium | reverse complement strand
CTGGGGGACAACTGACATTGGTAAATAAATTCAGATCATTCGTTGAAGATTCAACCAATGAGCCAAACGAATTGATTTTGAAGATTCAACCCGCACAAATGCAGGTTTATAACTTTACAGTTCGATGGTTTTGGGATAATAGTGGTTTTCCGGCATATCCGCAGGTAATGACTCAAGTACCGATAAGTAGCAACGAATATGGAGTTAGAGAAGTTAATTTTGGACTAAAGCATAATATTGAAACGGGAATAAAAAACATTAATAGAAATAATTTTCTTGAGGTTTCCATTTTTAAAGGAAAACAAGAAATGTATATTACAAAACAAGAAGTTTTAAATTTAGAAGTGTGGAAAGACCTACCAATAAGTATTTATTATCCGTTGTCAATTACAGATAATTGTCCGGATTTAGGTAAATTAGGTGTAACCGGTAATGATTACACCAAATTTGAAGCCTGGAAATACTTCTTTTTTGATTTATGGCCATTAAAAACAATGAAAATAACAGGTCCTTATGGAATTGTTCACGATTATCATAATAGGCGGATTTTGGATTCAAGTAAAGTTGTTATTTTTACTATGGTGGATACCCCTGATATGACAGCAAATAAGATTTTCATGATTAAAAACAAAAAATACATGCCAATTTCATTGGAACGACAAATATCCATTAATTCAAAAAAAACCGTAACCGGAAGATTCTACGCTATGCAATACTGAATTTTTCATTCTTTTATTTTACAGACTACTTTGTCTATCAAATCTTTATTTGGAGCACTAACATATTTTCCAACCATACGTTCTGTTTTGTGGTCAGTAAGTTTTTGAATTACACTTCGAGGAACACCGTTTTCCTCAAGAGCCGTAATTCCTGTATCACGGTAAGAATATAACTGCATTTCCATACCAAGCTCTAAATCAGTACGAATTTTGCTCCAAAACTTATCAATATCCCGAGTATTTATATGTTTTTCATTTGGTTTTAAGCCCGATCCTATTAAATAATAATCCATAGGAAAACTATTGAGTTCAAAATTATCAACAATTTTAGCGCAAAGCCATTCAGGAAGATATGCAAAACGTTTATTATGAGTTTTAGATTTTTCAGCTGGAATAGTTATTACTCGATTAAACAAATCAATGTCCTTAATTTGTATCAAACTAATTTCTTTGGGACGAATAAACGATGCTCTTACCAAATCAATTACAATTTCCATATTTGGCATTTTTTCTTTGCAATAAGCAGCTACACGGGAGTGAGTTGCAGGGGGAATAATAATTCTAAACTTTTCAGCTTCACGTTTTTTCTCGAAATTAGAAAAAACATTGTTTTTACAATAGTAATTGCTTATAAACCAATTCCATAAAGAACGATAAAATGCAAAGTGATTATTCCAGGTTCGGTTATTCAAACCATCACTTAACGCTAATTCATTCATCATTTCAAGTGCCATTTCCTTAGTAAACGAAATTATAAAACAATCTTGCATTTTATGGTCTAAAAGCCATACATTCAATTTCTTACAATAAGAGGTATAGGAACGTAATCCATCGGGGCGCATGTCACGTTCTTTCATTTTTAAAAAAGTGGAAATGGCATCCTTTAATTTATTGTAAGATTTTGGTGTTTCTGCTTCTATAAATGGATTTTTACCATTGGCGAGATTAATATTAATGTCATTTGCGATTTTACGAATATGCCGAATTAAGTCGGTTTTATTCATTTTTGTTTTCAAATGATTAAACCGCATAACTACACGTTTTAATTTGCATTCTGTTGGATGCCAAGCATAATATTTAATTGTCAATTCCTTGTCATCGCATATTCGAGCAGGAATATATTGAAGTTCAAAGTTGTCGTTAATAGTGTTCATAAATGACTTATAATGCTGATTTATTGATGTTTATTTGTTTAAACCCAACTCATTAGCATTTTTTTGCCCAACTGCCGCAGTTCTGCCGCAGTATATACAAAAAAAAATACTGTATGTCGCTGACATACAGTATTCTAAATTGACTTTTGCGGAGAGGGAGGGATTCGAACCCCCGGTACCTCACAGTACAACGGTTTTCAAGACCGCCGCGATCGACCACTCTGCCACCTCTCCAAGGACAGGCTTTATTTCTAAAGCGCTGCAAAGATAGTGCTTTTTACGAAACTACCAAAGATTTATTTTAGATTTTAGATATTAAAATGGAGATTTCTTTGTAAGTGATTTTTTATCAATCTAAAATCACATATCTAAAATCTTAAATTCTTTATACCGTTTTCAAATATTCAACTACATTTTTCTCAATGCGGGAAGAAATATCGGCTATATCGGCTTTATCAAAGGTTTCACCACTTATATTTTCAAATAATTCGATATAGCGTTCGCTGATTCCGGCTACAATCCTGGGTGTCATTTCAGGTACTTGCTGACCTTCTTTTCCATGAAATCCATTATCCATTAACCATTCGCGCACAAACTCTTTTGATAGCTGTTTTTGTGGTTCGCCTTTTTCGAAACGTTCTTCATACTCTTCGGCATAAAAATAGCGTGACGAGTCCGGTGTATGAATTTCGTCAATCAGGTAGATTTTACTATCACGACGACCAAATTCATATTTGGTGTCAACCAGAATCAAACCACGTTTGGCTGCAATTTTAGTTCCACGTAAGAAAAGAGCCATGGTGTATTTTTCCAGCATTTCATATTCTTCTACCGACACTAAACCCTGACTAAGGATTTCTTCACGGGTAATATCTTCGTCGTGACGACCAAGTTCTGCCTTGGTAGTAGGAGTGATGATAGGTTGTGGAAAACGCTGGTTCTCACGCATACCATCAGGAATTTTCACGCCGCAAATTTCGCGTATGCCACTTTTATAAGTTCTCCATGCACTTCCGCACAAATAACCTCGTACAATCATTTCTACCGGATATCCTTCGCAACGAAGCCCTACGGTTACCATCGGGTCGGGAGTAGCCAGTTTCCAGTTTGGAACTATATCAGCCGTTGCGTCCAAAAATATGGCAGCAATTTGGTTGAGCATTTGTCCTTTATATGGAATTCCTTTGGGTAAAACCACGTCGAAAGCCGAGATACGGTCGGTGGCAACCATCACAAGTAGGTCATTTTTTACGGTGTAAACATCACGTACTTTACCGTGATACACGTTTGTCTGTCCATCAAAATGGAAATCTGTGTTAGTTAAAGCGTTCATATTGTAGTTATTATTTTTTTGTATTTTATTTTTTCAATATCAAAACCTCTTGTTTCTCAGCTTCTTTCTCCTCTTTAGGGGTTGGGGACATTCTCTTTTCATACGCTTCTACAATTCGTTGCACGAGTTTATGCCTTACAATATCTCTTACATCAAACTCTACTTTGGCTATTCCCTTCACATTCTTCAGCACTTCCAAAGCGTCAATTAATCCTGATTTTTGAGCGTAAGGTAAGTCAATTTGAGTCATATCGCCTGTAACAATCATTTTCGCATTCAGCCCCATACGTGTCAGGAACATCTTTATTTGTATGGTAGTGGTGTTTTGGGCTTCGTCCAGAATAACCACCGCATCACTCAGGGTTCGTCCACGCATAAAGGCCAGCGGAGCAATCTGAATAGTGCCGTTCTCCATGTATTCTTTCAGCTTCAACGGCGTAATCATATCCTGGAGTGCATCGTAAAGTGGTTGCAGATAAGGATCAATTTTTTCCTTCATATCGCCGGGCAGAAAACCGAGCTTTTCGCCTGCTTCAACCGCAGGACGACTGAGAATTATCTTTTTTATTTCACGGTTTTTCAGCGAACGCACTGCTAGTGCAATGGCTGTATAGGTTTTTCCCGAACCGGCCGGTCCAATGGCAAAAAGTAGGTCGTTAGTTTCGAAATCCTTAACCAGCTTTTGCTGATTAGGAGTGCGGGCCATTATTGATTTCCCGTTGATTCCGTGGAGAATAAGGTTTTCAAACTTAATTTCAACCGGCTCACTTCCTTTTACGATTTCGATAATATTTTCTTCAGTAAGTGTATTATTATCAATACAAAATCGCTCTAATTTTTCAATGATTGCAAACAAATTGTTTATATCACCTTCGTTTCCGGCAAGTTTAATAATGTTTCCTCTTGCCGAGAACCGTACGTTAGGGTGCAGGTTTTTTATCAAATGAACATTGTTGTTGTTTATTCCATAAAAAACCGTGGTGTCGGTAAGCTCGGAAAGTTCGAAGATTTTTTCAATCATATAAATAAATTTAGCGGTAAGTGGTAAGCTGCAAGCGGTAAGTGTATTACTGCTTACCGCTTACTGTTTACTGCTGTTTATTAGTCTGCAAATAAAGGGAACTTTTCCATTGTTTTATTCACGCGTTCACGAACGGCGGTAATAACGGTTTCATTTTCAACGTTTGAAAGCACTGTTTCAATCATTTCGGCAATTTCCACCATCAAATCTTCTTTAGCACCACGGGTAGTAATAGCAGGCGTTCCGAGACGAATTCCTGAAGTCTGGAATGCTGAACGGCTGTCGAATGGAACCATGTTCTTGTTTACAGTAATATCGGCTTCAACCAATGCTTTTTCGGCTACTTTACCAGTCAATTCAGGGAATTTAGAACGAAGGTCAACCAACATCGAGTGATTGTCGGTTCCACCAGAAATGATTGTAAATCCACGAGCGATTAATGCATTTGCAAGCGCAGCAGCATTTTTCTGTACCTGAGCCTGATATGCTTTGTATTCAGGTTGCAAGCATTCGCCAAACGAAACAGCTTTAGCAGCAATTACGTGTTCCAACGGACCACCTTGAATTCCCGGGAAAACAGCTGAGTCGAGTAGGGCAGACATCATTTTAATTTCGCCTTTTGGAGTTGTTTTTCCCCATGGATTTGGAAAATCTTTTCCCAATAAAATAATACCACCACGAGGTCCGCGAAGTGTTTTGTGAGTGGTAGAAGTCACGATATGAGCCCATTTCAAAGGGTTTTCCAATAATCCGGCTGCAATAAGTCCTGCAGGGTGAGCCATATCAATCATCAAAATAGCACCCACTTTGTCAGCAATTTCGCGCATGCGTTTGTAGTCCCATTCACGAGAATATGCCGAACCACCACCAACAATCAGTTTGGGTTGCTCACGTACAGCAACTTCTTCCATCTGGTCGTAATCAACACGTCCGGTATCTTCTTTCACGTTGTATTCGCATGGTTTATATAAAATTCCAGAGCTGTTTACCAACGAACCGTGCGACAGGTGTCCACCGTGCGACAGGTTTAAGCCCAAAAATTTATCACCCGGATTCAAACAAGCCAAAAATACAGCTGCATTGGCTTGTGCGCCGGAGTGTGGTTGAACGTTTGCCCATTCTGCTCCGAAAATTTCTTTCAACCGATCGATAGCAATTTGTTCGCTTTCGTCTACCACTTCGCAGCCACCGTAGTAGCGTTTGCCCGGATAACCTTCAGCGTATTTGTTTGTCAACACGGAACCCATAGCTTCCATTACTTGTTCGCTTACGAAATTTTCTGATGCAATCAACTCAATACCTTTCAATTGACGCTGTTTTTCGCGTGCAATGATGTCAAAAATAACCTGGTCTCTTTTCATTTTTTAATGTTTCTAAAAGCCCCCTAACCCCCTAAAGGGTGAATTAAGTGGCATTATTATATATAATTTCTATTTATTTTTCTAAACTTTCAAATTTAGGATTAAAATTCCCCCTTTAGGGGGTTAGGGGGCAGATAATAATTCCTGAAATCGCTCGATAAATTTACCTACATGAAAACCATCCATTAATGCATGATTTACATGAACATCTACGGGCAACCACATTTCTTCGCCTACTCGGGTTATTTTTCCAAAAGTGATTTTCGGAATACTTCTTTCACGGCTCAGTATTCGTGCATGATTTACTGCTGTAAAATCAGCCCAAGGAAGTGTTGAGTAATGCAAAATATCCTCGCCGGCATGAGGAAATTTCAATCCACGTTCAGCTTTTACACGTTCCACTTCGGCAGTTGATTGTTTCATAAATGCCTCAATATCTTCGTTGTATGGCATGTAAGCATAACCATAAGTCTCATCCTCTCGAAATACGGTTGGACCCGCACCCACGCTGTCGTAACAAACCACTTTATCATTTTCAATGCGGTACCGGAATTCCTCAATTTCGTTGGCAGCCTTCATGGATAAATACAAATAGTAGAGCGAAAACGGATATTCCGAAGTTTTGGCTTTTCGATAAGCTGCCGAACATTCAACCTTTACGGCAATGCCAAAAAGTGGTTCATCGAAGTTTTTGAACACTTCGAAATGCTCCCGGCGTTTCCATATTGACAGGTCTATTTCGTGTTTCACTTTTTCTTTTTTTGTACAGTCCAACCAAATTTTCCTATTTCCTCACCCAGTTTGTAATAATGACCGTGTGAGTAAGCTATCAGTTTAGCATCCGAAAGCTTCTAGGTATTGGTTTCGGGGTCAATGTATTGGCTGTCGGCCTGCACATTTATCACATCGGAAATAAACATAACATGTGAACCTAACTCAATGATTTCTTTTACTTTACATTCAATGCACAAGGGCGATTCCTGCACAATAGGTGCTTTTACCATTTCGCCTTGAACCGCTGTAAGCTTCATTTCTTCAAATTTATTATAATCTTTACCACTTCGCACTCCACACCAGTCAGCTGCAAAAGCCAAATCCTCGTTGGTAAGATTAATCACAAACTCACTGCTTTCTTTGATGATGTTGAATGAATGACGTTCTTTACGAACTGATATATAGCACATAGGCGGATTGGAACAAATTGTTCCCATCCAACTCACTGTGAATAAGTTATAATCTTCAGGACTACTTCCGCATGAAATCAATGCTGCCGGTAATGGATAAATCAATGTTCCGGGTTTCCAACTAATTTTTTTAGCCACGAATTTATTTTAATTTTGACGAATTACACGAATTAATAATGAGAAAAAATGAGAAATCAAATAGTAAATTGTAAATGTATAAATTGTAAATTATTTAATTTTCACCTTTTCCTGAGCCACTTCGCGTTCGCAATAATGGCATTTCAACACAATGTGTCCATTTTGTTTATGAACATGAAAACGTGTTGTA
Organism: uncultured Bacteroidales bacterium; assembly: GCA_903830915.1. GTDB lineage: Bacteria > Bacteroidota > Bacteroidia > Bacteroidales > Paludibacteraceae > Paludibacter. The sequence goes on along the minus strand of CAIKVR010000414.1, from coordinate 235 downwards.
ACCGGTTGATTATTAGTAATACAAACCGGATTGGTACACTGTACAATTTCGCGAATTTCGTCTGGTAAAATTAACGGACGCTTTTCAACCACCACAAAATCACGGATAATGTTAATCTTTGCATTGGGACATATCAAAGCAATTTTATTGGTTTCATCTTCTTCCAATGCACGTTCCGAAATTTTGATCAAGCCCTTTGAACCAATTTTTGCACTGTCTAAATTATTCGCTAATG
>CAIKVR010000413.1 GCA_903830915.1 uncultured Bacteroidales bacterium | reverse complement strand
CTTTGGCACTACCATTTAATCCATCAATTTTAAATGACTCACCCACAGGATTAGGATTGATAATATAATCATTATCTAAATCAACAGGATGGATTAGGTCAGTAGATGATTCTATAATATTGCTAAAGTCTTTCCATCTAATGGCAGCCTGATAGAGGCTTTTAGAGCCTGTAGGTATATAAAGTTTACAATTTGTTTTGTTGATATTATAAAATACACTCGGCGAAGACGTCAGATTCACCGGTGTCGGCGAATTTGCATTTATTGAGGTCATTGCATTACAGTATGCAAAAGCTGCATCCCCAATATAAGTTGTCACTGAAGGAATAGTAATTGAGGTGAGTTTTTCGCAATCATAAAACGAGTATCCTCCAAAGTATTTTATAGTCTCGGGTATGGTTATACTTGCTAAAGTTGTACAGTACAAAAATGTACAAGTATCAATTTTAGTTATATTTTTAGGAATCACTATTGCGGTCAGCTTTTCACATCGAATAAATCCACTTTCACGAATTGTTGAAACAGTAGAAGGGATAACGTAACTTCCCGATTTTCCTGACGGACAAACAATTAATTCTGTCATGTTTTTATTAAATAATACACCATCAGCAACCGTTAGGTTTGGTTGGTCACTCGAAGTTATAAATCCTGTCATCAAACTGTTGTATCCAAAAGCACGTGTTTCAATCGAAGATACATTGTTTGGAATAGTTACCGTAGTAATTAATTTACAACCATAAAATGCATTATTTCCAATTGTTTGAACATTGGATGGTATAAGGTAAGTACCCGATCTGCCTGTTGGAATATAAACTAATTTCGTAAGGTCTTTATTAAACAACACCCCGTCAGGAGATGAATAACTCGGGTTAGCCGGGTCAACCACAAAATAATTATGATTCACACAGTATCCAAATGGTCTGTAACCGATATTGGTAAGGGATGCCGGTAAGGTAAACGTTGTTACACTGTTACAATACATAAATGCATAATCGCCCAGATTAACCAGCGATGTTGATATTTTAAAATCGGTAATTGATGAACATTTGTAGAAAGCATAAGTCTCAATTGTTGTTACAGTATTTGGGAATGTTACAGTTCCTGCAAGACCTGTACAACCATAGAAAGCATATTGACCAATTGATGTTAATGTTGTTGGAAAAACAATATTTTTCAGAACAGTTTTACTTGTTGAAGAATTATAAAATGAATACGCAGGTATCGTGTTGGCTGCATAATTATAACTTCCCGAATAGGTTGCATCTGAGCCAATATAACCCGAAATAGTTGCATCCGATAAATCAACAGAAGCTAACAAAGGCATATTGTCGCGCATGGTTTTAAAATCACGGGCATCAATACTGCCAACTATTTTAAAAGTGGTAAGCGCAGCTGAGTTTGAAGTTCCTAGTATTGCAGATAAAGTTCCGGGAGAACCATACACATAATTTACAGTTCCAGTAGTTGTTCCACTGCCTGACAAACCAGGAGTTAAATAACTGTTTATCGAAGTATTACATTCAAATACTGCAGCATAATACATTGTTCCGGGAACAAGTCCGGAAACTGTAACAGAATTACCGGTTCCAGTGTAAACTACATAATCCCACAAACCTAGTTTTGTACCATTTCCATACACTGAACTTGCAGTATAAGTTGCACTGTTTGGCGTTTCTGAAACGGCTTTATAAGCTTTCAACAATACAATAACTGTCTTACCATTTCCTCTGGTCCAGTTTATTTTCATTGAATTATCGGCAATATTGGTAAATGTAAGATTTGTTGCCTGCACAGTTGGTGCAACTTCGGTAATTCCAGCCTGATAAACATTAATTACCTGCGATTGTACGCCGGGTGCGGAAATTGTAATCGTAGCATTTCTTCCCTCTGAAGTTATGTTAGCATCAGCATTTATTGTCAATGTATTATCACCAGTTCCGGAAGTTGGAGTTACATTAACCCAAACCTGACCGGAAGTAAGTAGCCAATTTGAATTTGATGTGATATTCACATTTGCAGAACCACCTTCGGCAGGAAAATTAACCGACAAATTTGATAATAAAAATCCCGATGCCTCCGTAATATTAGTGAAGTCAGACCATTGATTTGCTGTAACATAAAGTGGTTTTGCCCGATATAAAACATTCAACACACAAGCAGTTTTATTAATTCCAACAAATACATCAGTTGAAGCACTTAAATCAATCGGTGTTGGTTTATTAGCATATATCGATGTTAGTCCACTACAATTTGCAAATGCAGTATTTCCAATAGTTGTGATTGATGCCGGAATTGTTATCGAATTCAGTTTTGAACAAGAGTAAAAGGCACTTTCACGAAGATTTGTCACAGTTCCGGGAATGGTATAACTACCCGATTTACCTGATGGACAAACAATTAACTCCGATTGATTTTTATTAAACAATACACCATCAATTGAGGCAAAATTAAGCTGATCGGATACTGTAGAAATTGAAGTAAGTGAATTATTATAACAAAATGCATGACTTTCGACTGTTGTCAAACTATTAGGAATAGTAACAGACATAACCTGACTACAACCATTAAAAGCATTTCCGGCAATAGTCATAACGGTTGCAGGAATAGAATATGCACCCGATTTTCCGGTTGGGAAATAAACAAGTCGGGTTTGGTCTTTATTGAATAGTACGCCATTTAATACTGAATAGCTAAGATTTGCAGCATCAATTGCAAACTGCGTGTTTGAATTACAATATCCAAACGAAAGGTTTCCGATAGATGATAGTGTTGCCGGCAAAGTGAAAGTAGTAACACCGTTACATAAATAAAATGCATATTCACCGATACTTGCTAAAGTTGTTGAAAGTTTGAAATCTGTAATTCCAGTGCAATTATAAAATGCATAACTTTCAATTGAATTTACCTGATTTGGAATTGTCAACACCCCTGTTAGTCCGGTACAGCCATAAAATGCATAGGTACTGACCGCATTTAATTTTGAAGGTAATTTCAAAGTTGTTAAAATTGTTTTTCCTACAAAAGATGCAGGATTTAAAAAAGCATAAGCCGGTATCGCATTTTCCGGGAAACTATAAGAACCGCTTGAAGTGACTTCGGAGCCTGTTTTTGCAAAATGTTTTCTAATTCCTTCTCCTATGTTTGTACCATTGAAAGTGCCTCCAGAACCAGTATATGGAGAAATACTTACATCAGTTAAATCGATGGAAGTTAACATAGGCATATCATCACGCATTGTTTTAAAGTCGCGGGCATCAATTGATCCCGTTAATTTAAGAGCAGAAACTGTTGATAAATTAGAAGCTCCTAAAATTGTAGCCAGATTTCCGGCTGAAGCATAAACAAAATTCACAATACCTGTTGTAGTTGCACTTCCCATCAACGCAGGAGTCATATACACATTCGGATTAAAATTATATTCGAGTACAGCTGCACAATATTTTGTTCCTGAAACAAGCCCTGAAACAGAAACCGTGTTTCCAGTCCCGATATAAACTGCATAGTCCCACAGACCAAGTTGACTTCCACTTCCATAAACTGAATTAGCAGTATAAGTTCCACCACCGGGCACATCGGTAACATCGTTATATGCTTTCAACAAAACCAAAACTGATTTACCGTTTCCCCGAGTCCAGTTTAGTGTCATTGAGTTATCGGTTACATTGGTAAATGACAGATTAGAAGCCTGAACAGTAGGGGGTAAACCATCAGTACCACCCATAAAATCAAAAGTAATGGTTTTATTTACAGCATCTTCGGTTATTGAGGTAATAGGTTTTGCTGTATTTACTCCTGCCCACGACAATGATGATGGAGTTGAGGTATCTGTAAATGATGTTTTATTTGAACTTCCGGGGAAAGGTGCTAAAGCCGAATTGGTAGGGGCGAGGTCGGCTACTATTCCATTTGCTACAGTAGAACCAGCCGGTACAACATAAAGTCCCTGATGACTGGTATTATTGATATTGTTTGCACTGAAATTAGATGTTACATAATTTCCATCAACGTGGTAAACTAACAAACCATTACCAAGATTAGCAGCATTAAAACCAATTTTCTGTCGGTTTTCAAGTAAATAAAACTCGTTGGTTGTTGGTGTATTAATCCGATAAAAGGCTGTATTATCCTGATTTGAATTCTTAACTGTCAGTGTTTGTTGAGTAGTTAATGTGGTTGGTGTAGCCCAATTATAAATATAGCATTTAGTGTATGCATTGGGGTGAGCCGGTGTAAATCCACCATTTAACCATAATCCAGTACCCTGTAAATCCCATTTTCCTGTTCCCGCATACTGTCCATTGGTAGCGTAGTCAGTATCATAAAAATCAGGAGCTCCAAGCACATGACCAAATTCATGACAAATTACACCAATTGCAGTAGTTATAGTTCCTGTATTACCTTTTAATTCGCATGAAGTTGAATATTTAGATATTGTTTTGCCATTTTTCACTATTGGTGTAGTCAAATTCCATGCATGAGCCCATATAGTTTCTGCCGGTCCACCTGCTTCTTCTCCATAACCCGCATAAATAATATAAACTCCATCAACTGTTCCATCATTGTCATTATCAAAATCAGCAAAATTAACTGCAGTAGATCCTAAATTAATAGCCTCGGCAGCAAATTCACGGTCTCTGAGGTCATTCCCACTTGAATTATTTCCACCATAATAAGCCATATTGTTAGCTGTTGTAAATGGTCCTACAACAGTAACTGATAAATCTAACTGGTTATAGGAAGATTCTTTAAAATAATCACGTACACTTCCGGTTGCAGAGTTTTCAGTGTAGCCAATCTTATTAAATAAATTATCAAAATCGGTTTGTGTTTTAGTGAATTTTTTATCAGGAAAATCCATCAAAATACACACAAGTTTTCGGGAACCTTTTGTAGGAAAAACCTTGTCCATTTTGTTTGAAACCGGGGATTTCCATATATCTCTCATTCTAGAAACTTGTGATCTGGTGTATCTGAGATGTTTATTGAGTGAACTAAGGAGCTTTATATCATCAATCGATCGCTCTCCTATATTCCTGGCTTTTATACCACTGAGAATAAGGTTTGTAGAATCTTGCAACACTGCATATTCATAAATTCCTTTCGAATTAAGTAGTAACGAATAACCATCTTCTGTTTCAGCCCATTTGGCTTTTTCATCGCCTTTAAGGTAAATGCTAATAGTTGTACCATCGGGTTGAGAAAAACTTATTAAACCAGGAAAAGCAATTGAAGCATAAAGTTGATTTTGAGTTAACAGAGCAAATAAAACCAGTACGGTTACACATATTCTTTTTAATGCATTCATTTGAATCAGATTTATTAGTTGGTAAGAAAATTGTAGAATGTGAAAAATCGTACGTAATATTTTAAATTTGAAGGGTAAAAATACAACGAACGAATGAATAAAAATAGAAAATCAGTGAAATTCTAATTTTTTTAGCAAAAATCTCCAAATTACTTATACAAATTTACTTTCAAAGCCAACACATTACATGTTATTTTCAGTTTCTATTAAAATAATTCAGTAAGTTTGCAAAAAATAAATTCTAATGAAGAAAATTCTTCTCGTCACTCCACCACTCACACAATTAAATACCTCCTATCCTGCCACTTGTCATCTGACAGGTTTTTTGCGTTCCCGGAACATTGAAGCACTACAAATGGATTTGAGTATTGAACTAATTCAGAAGTTATTTACTAAGAAAAATTTGAAGGTGGTTTTTCAAACCGCAGCACTTACCAAACTATCCAAATCGAATAAAATAATTCTCTCGCAAACTGACTTCTATTTGCAAACAATAGAACCTGTAATGCAGTTTCTGAGTGGTCGTGATATTTCACTTGCTACTCGCTTTAGTAACCTTGATTTTTGGCAAGAAAGCAAACGACTTCCTATTGAGGATGAGTTGGAATGGGCATTTGGAATGATTGGAAATTATGACAGGGCAACACATCTTTGCTCTCTTTTTCTGAAAAATATCTGTCAATTTATTCAACAAACTATTGATCCGCATTTTGAATTGATTCGCTATGCAGAATCACTATGCCTTCGTTTGCCTGAATTTGAGCCTTTGGAAATGGAATTGCAGAAACCGCTTTCGCTGATTGATAAATTGATGCTAGATATATTTTCAAACAATATTAACAAAACCAAACCTGAATTAGTAGGATTCAGCGTACCTTTTCCAGGTAATTTATTTAGTGCATTACGTTGTGCTCAATGGTTGAAAAGAGAACATCCAAGCATTAAAATTGTGTTTGGTGGTGGTTATGTAAACACAGAATTACGCAGCCTGACTGATCCGAAAGTTTTTGATTATATCGATTATCTGACCTTCGACGATGGTGAATTACCCTTGTTGCGATTAATGGAAGATGGAGAATTGATACGAACGCTTTACCGTGACAAACAAGGCAGTATTCAACGTGCTAACTTCGACAGTACGGAAAATATTCCATTTGCTGAATGTGGTACTCCAAGTTATGATGGACTTTTGCAAAACAACTATCTAAACCTGATTGAACTCACTAATCCAATGCATGCTCTATGGAGCAACGGTCGCTGGAATAAAATAATACTCGCTCACGGTTGTTACTGGGGAAAATGCGCATTTTGTGATGGAACGCTCGATTATATCAAGCGCTACGAAAAAGCACCTATCGAACTCATTGTCGACCGAATGGAAGAAATTATGCAGCAAACCGGGCAATCTGGTTTTCATTTTGTGGACGAAGCTGCATCGCCGGTTATGTTGCGAAAATTAGCCGAAGAAATTATTCGCCGCAAATTAACGGTCAGTTATTGGACTAATGTTCGTTTCGAAAAATCGTTTACACCCGAACTCACTTACCTCATGGCAAAATCAGGTTGCATAGCTGTTTCAGGTGGATTGGAAGTAGCTTCTGCACGCATTTTGAAATTAATAAACAAGGGTATAACTATTGAGATTGCCAGTGAAAGTATGAAAAACTTTGCTGAATCCGGCATTATGACTCATGCTTACCTGATGTATGGTTTTCCAACAGAAACGGCTCAGGAAACCATCGAATCGCTCGAAGTAGTACGTGGATTATTTGAAAATGGTTGGTTGCAATCAGCTTTCTGGCATCGCTATGCAATGACCATTCACAGTCCATCCGGTCAAAACCCTGAAAATGTGGGTGCAAAACGGGTAAATAGTAAAGCAGGAACCTTTGCAAATAACGAAATTCCATTCACCACTCCAAACGAAATTGACCTCGATTATTATGGTAAAGGACTGAACTTGGCAACTTACAATTATATGCAGGGAACAGGTTACGAAATAGACGTAAAAAAGTGGTTTAACCCTAAACAATAATTAAATCATTGCCGAACAGTTCTATTTTTAATTTGTTTGATAAATAAAACAAATCTTATGTCACACGAACATCATAATCATAGTCACCATAATCATGCTCACCATCACGAAACTACGAAAAACATTCAGGTTGCATTCTTTCTGAATTTATTTTTCACGATAATTGAAATTGTAGGAGGATTCCTGACCAATAGCGTTGCCATTCTGTCAAATGCCATTCATGATTTAGGCGATTGCTTGTCGCTAGGAATGGCAATGTATTTTCAAAAATTGGCAAAGAAAGGCAGTGATACATCCTATTCCTACGGCTACAAACGTTTTTCTCTGTTAGGTGCAGTTATCAATTCCATAGTGTTAGCCACTGGTAGCATATTAATCCTCACAGTAGCCATTCCACGTATTTTGCAGCCGGAAGCAACTAAAACAGATGGGATGTTACTTTTTGCTGTTTTAGGAGTGTTGGTCAATGGAGCAGCGGTTTTTAGATTAAAAAAAGCTGATTCAATCAACGAAAAAGTGGTTAAACTACATCTTCTGGAAGATGTGCTCGGGTGGTTAGCTGTTTTGGTTGGTACTATATTTATGCGCTTCTTTGATGTTCCGATACTCGATCCTGTTATGTCGGTGGCAATAGCTTGTTTTGTGCTATTTAATGTTTTCAAAAATATGCGTCAAAGCCTGCGCGTAATTTTGCAGGGCATTCCTGCTGAAGTAGATATAACTGAGATCTCAAATCAATTAGAAAAATTTGAAGGAGTAGAAAACATACACGATTTGCATGTTTGGTCTGTAGATGGAAGTTACAACGTCCTCACAGTTCATGTGGTACTGAATAATTCGTCAGAAATGGTAAAACTGGCTGAATTAAAAACACAAATTCGTGACTCATTAAAAGCAAAAGGCATAGAACACGCTACAATAGAATTTGAAACCTCCGAAGAACGATGCATGTTTGAAAAATGCTGTTGATAGAAGTAACTGACTAAACCAATTTCTCAAAAGCCAACCAAAGTTTATCATCTTCAGGTACCGGAGCAGTTATTTGAATCAGTTGTTTGGAAACCGGATGTAAAAATTCCACGTTACGTGCATGCAAACTGATACCTCCATTAGGATTAGAACGGGCAAAACCGTATTTTAAATCACCTTTTATCGGACAACCTATTTTTGCAAGCTGACATCGAATTTGATGATGTCTGCCTGTCTCCAAATGAACTTCCAGTAAATAATAAGTTTCAGAATGAGCAATTAGTTTATAACTCAACGCAGCAGTTTTGGCGTTTGAAACCATCTTGTCGTGTGCCACCGATTTGTTTTGCTTTTCATTCCTAACCAGAAAATGTTCTAAACGACCTTCGTGCAAGGAGGGTTTTTCCTTTACAATTGCCCAATAGGTTTTCTTTACCTCCTGATTCTTAAACATTTCGTTCATTCGGGTAAGTGCTTTGCTGGTTTTTGCAAACAATACTACCCCACTCACCGGTCGGTCGAGACGATGTGTGACTCCACAAAAAACCTCACCGGGCTTATTATATTTCTCTTTCAGGTATTTTTTTATCGTTTCAGAAAGTGGCTCATCACCTGTTTTATCACCCTGAACTATTTCTGAACAGGTTTTATTAATGGCAATTATGTGGTTATCTTCATACAGAACAGTCATTGTACTGGTGTTTGGTTGATTGGATTTGATACTTGAAAATATTTAATTCCTTATTAAATTAATTAACCAGTTAACTAATCATCTAATTAACCCAACAATGAATCTATAATACCCCGCTGACGCACCGCTTCATAAATCAAAACTCCGGCTGCTACGGACACATTCAACGAATCGATACTTCCCAACATTGGAATACTCACCATCTCGTCACATAACCGCAAACGATCAGACGAAACACCTTCATCTTCTGACCCCATAATAATTCCAATTGGCTCAGAAAGAACAGCTTCAGTATAGTTTTTTGTGGCTTTTTCACTGGCTGCAACAAGCTTTATTCCCGATGAAACAAGAAATTTCAGTGCATTTCCAAGATTCTCCTCCCGACAAACAGGAATTGATAGCAATGCTCCTGCAGATGTTTTAATAGCATCGGCATTAATAGATGCACCACCTTTAGTTGGGATAACTATGGCATCAACTGCGGCACATTCACAAGTACGGGCAATAGCTCCAAAATTGCGCACATCCGTAATTCCATCCAGAATAACAATAAATGGTAATCGACCTTCTTCGTAAATAGTTGGTATAATATCTTCAATTCGCTGATAAGCCACAGGTGAAATAAATGCTATCGTACCCTGATGATTTTTCATCGTGATTTTATTCAGTTTTTCGAGTGGTACATATTGCACCGGCACCTGAAGTCCTTCCAATGCAGCGAAAAGCTCACGCGACAATTCGCTGGTCATATCCCTGCGCATCAATATCTTATCAATTTCTTTTCCTGCCTGAATTGCCTCAATTACAGCCCGAATGCCGAAGATCATATCCTTCTCAGGACGTTGTTTGTTTTTGTAGTTAATCATTTGTATGCTATTTTTTTTCAAAATCGTTTATAGTCCATTTACTACTATTTACTTTTTTCAATCAATTCTTTAAGTTCCGAAATTATCATCTCACGTTCAAAAGAGAATGTTTTATCTTTTTCGTTAAGCAAGATATAAACTTCCAATGCTTTTTGGTGAAATTCAATTGAATTGTCGGATATTTCTTTTGATTTTGCTGTTTCGTACAGCAGTTTTGCCAGTATTTCCAGAAAAATTGCTGAATACCCACCTTTCTTTATAAGTTCCACAAAGTGTTCGAACGGCATAACATCCAATTCTTCCTGATTTATGCCAAACAACTCTTTGAAGCATTCATCTGCCAATTGCAACGCATCTTCAGGAAAACCCTTATCCCGAAATCCAAACATGGCTGCAATAACGCGACTAAGTTTCTCGAGATATTTAAGCAAATAATCTTCTTTTGGCACGTCAAATAATTAATAATGAACAATTAAGAATTAATAATTAGCTTTTGAATTGGTCTGCAAAGGTAGCTAATTTATAGTATTTCATTGCTATGCGATTTCAAATTATTGTAACAAACTATAATTCAAGCCTTGCATAAATATACATTACGATTCTTTATTTATAAATTTCTTCCCTTATCTTTGCATAAATTTTATAATTGCACTTATCTTCATAATTCAATTATAAATCGTAAATGGATAAAATCGTAAATTAAAAAAAGTGTTTCAATCGCATATAGGTGAATTTGCTGGATTAGGGGTTTCGGTGTGCTGGACTATGAGCGCATTATTTTTTGAAAAGGCAGGACATAAAATCGGTTCTTTATCGGTGAATTTCATTCGATTACTTTTTGCAATCGGGTTTTTGGGTATTACCACTTTTTTCAGCAGAGGTATTTTCCTTCCTACTGATGCCACTAGTTATCAATGGTTTTGGCTTGGTCTTTCCGGTTTCATTGGATTCTTTTTGGGCGATATGCTACTGTTTCAATCGTATATGGTTATTGGTTCACGTACTGCTACTTTAGTAATGAGTCTCGCTCCCATGCTAACAGCAATTATTGGATGGTTTTTTCTTGACGAAATTCTGTCAACAAAAAGCATCATTGCCATTATAGTAAGTCTGAGCGGAATAATTATTGCCATATCTAATCGAAAAATGAAGCTGAATATACCATTCAAAGGCTTTTTACTTGCTTTCGGCGGAGCATTAGGTCAGGCAATTGGTTTAATACTGAGTAAAAAAGGAATGGGACATTACGATCCGGTTTCTGCCACACAAATTCGGGCTATTTTTGGTCTGATAAGTTTTGGAATCCTTATCACTATTCTGCGTCGCTGGCCTAAAATTCAACAGGCTTTTACTCACACGTCGGCAATGAAATCAGTAACTGTTGGTGCAATCTTCGGCCCTTTTATCGGTGTAGCCCTGGGACTTTTTGCAATTCAGCAAACCAAAACCGGCATTGCTTCCACCCTTATGGCTTTAGTTCCGATATTCATTATTGTTCCATCAGCCATAATGTTTAAAGAAAAAATAAGACCGCAACAAGTTATTGGTGCGGTCATCAGTATTGCTGGTGCAAGTTTATTTTTTATTTAAGTTTTAGTTATTTTAATTAGCGAAAGCTGTTTTAAAAGTCTCTTCATTTTATCAATCATCGGCAAATTGTCATCCGTGTGAATCACGTAATCAGCAAAAGGAATTTTATCTTTATCGTCAAGTTGATTTGACATGCGGGCTTTAACCTGTTCTGGTGTACTTCCATCACGTTTCATTACACGGTGCATCCTGAGTTCCTCTGAAGCAGTCATCAGCACAACTTTATCAACCAGTTTAATAAAACCACTTTCGAACAGGATAGCTGATTCAACAAATACAAACTGCTCATTCACACATTTATCAATCCATTTTCTAAAATCTTCCCTTATAACTGGGTGAACAATATTGTTTAGTTTAAGGAGTAATTCCTGATTTCCAAACACAATATCTGCCAATACCCTTCGATTTAAACCCTCAAACGTATAAATTTCGGAACCAAATAAATCGGTTAATTTTTGTCGGATAACCGGATGTTCATTTTGCAACCTGCGGGCTTCTTTATCTGAATCGTAAACCGAATAACCTTCACGTCTCAAATGATCTGATAGTGTAGTTTTTCCACTACCAATTCCACCGGTAATGCCAATTATTAAAGGTTTGTTCATTTGTTTGATTTTTAGAAGCCAAAACTCATCCCAAAAGATAATGTTGTGTTTTTTCCCTGAAGGTATTTAGGCGTAAATAAATCAAGATAACCTTGTGCATCTTTTCTGATTTCGCCTGAAATAGATGTTGATGACAGGTCATAACCTTTTATATCGCTGTAAGTTACATTGGCAAATGCATACACATTATTGATTATTTCTACATGTAGATCGAAAGCCAATGACTGATTACTCCATGTAATATCACCCAAAGAGGATTGACTAATAATCTTACGAATAGCTGATCTATCATAAATATATTCGTTCCCATGTTTTGAATTGGAATACGAGAAGCTCATATCCACGCCCTGAAAAGGCTTATAACGTGCTGCCAAATAAAGTTCTGTTGAATTATCACCTAAATAACTTCCAAGATTATATCCGTTAGAAGCCCATGTAATTGCCGGTATTGAATGTTTGTAATTTATTATGTTCGAGTTAGTATATTCGGCTATCAGCGACAAATTTGTAAGGGGAAAATTACTCAGATTTGCTCCAACTTTATACGAAATCGGATTTCGTTCCTTACTACTTGGCATGAACCGACTCCAGCTAATTTCGTCAGCATAAACGGAAGTAAAAAGATGTAAATGTTTAATATTTCTGGAACTTATATTCAGAAAAACCTGCGAATTCTGATTTTCAATAGCCAGTCCTTTAGTAAGTGTGTGATCTTCTGATTTATAGAATGCAATAGGAATAAAATAGGCGGCCTGGATATTCGGTTCGGCATAAATAATAGAGTTTCCGATTGATAAATTCAGATTTCTGACAGGTGTAAATGTAAATAAATTAGCTGCAATAAACTTATTTGACATTCGGTATTCTTTTGCACCGGTATTGTCGATATAATAACGAGTTGAATCCAACACATTGGATACCAGCCAACCATGAATATACTGCATCTCAAACCAGCTAACAGGCTTTAAGTGCAACGTAAGCATTGGAAATGAAGGCGCACGACCAGAAAGAATATTCGAACCGTGGTAATTATCGCCCCATACCACATTATCCTTTACCAACCCTACTGAACCCCAGTTCCAGCTGTATTTAATTCCACCTCGCGAATCGCTGAAATCGCCACCTTGAGAAGATTCTTTATATTCATAACCTGGGTAATCATTCAAATAGCTCGGGCGTGCCAATAAAGCTGCTGAAACTGGCAAATTGTTTTTCAACCAACTTGCATCAATCGACAAATCACGCAGACTACCGTAAACACTAAAGTTTTTCCCAATCATACCATGGAAATCAGCACCATACCATCGTTTGGTGAAAGCACCGTTTCCATTTACAGTCACATGCATTCCCAAAATCGGAGTTATACGTGCACGAAACAAAGTATCCTGGTAATTATATGCCGGTTGAAGTAAAGCTAGTGTAGAAGTTTTGGAACGAAATTCAAGGAAATTATCCGGTAAGCGTTTAAGTTCAAGCGCAAATTCATTTTTAAAAAACCTCAACTCTTTGCGTTGGCGTGTATTCAGGCTTTTATTATTTTCAGCTTCAACCAGTTTTCTGGCAATAAATGAGCGTGAATAAGGTTTTGCTACTGAATTCAATTCAATTATACCATCAGTGGCCAACTCGTCCAGAAAATCATAAATGCGTGTATATGAAATATGTTCAGGAATATCCTGAGCAGCCAAACTAAGGGTTGAAAGAAAAACCAGTGTGATTAGTAGTAATTTTCTCATATCAAATCATTTTAGAGCAAAAGTACTAAAAAAAATGACAACCAGCTTTTATTTGCCAATTGTCAATTTCTCAATTTTGTTCTTATTTTGTATAGAGGATACTTGCTGAGGAAGGCGCTACATTAAACAACGTGTAATTAATGACAGCCAGTCCACTCAGATTAATTTGTCCATCATGGCAAACAAGATTCCATTCATCCTGCGGAATCTGAACTGTCACAGGCCTTCGGTTACCATTGAAGATAACCAAAATATCTTTCCATACATCATTATTCACATGGTTAGTCAGCAAATACGCCACTACATTTGGGATTTTTGTATTTATAAACTTCAAGTGCTGCTGAACCATTTCCTCAGTAGGTAAACGAAAAGCAGAATGTTCTTTTCGCAAAGCTATCAATCCTTTGTAATAATTATTAATATCTTTGTGGGAATCTTTTGAATTCCAGTCAATGCGGTTAATCGAATCGGGGGATTGATAAGTGTTGTGAATGCCTTTTTTATTTCTGTAAAGTTCTTCACCGGCATAAATAAACGGAATGCCTTGTGATGTAAATACAACAGTTTGTGCCAGTTTATTGAATTTCACTAATTCAATTTCTGTGGCATTTGCGGGTTTCGATTCTTTAAGCTTATCAACCAAACACATATCGTCATGGCAAGAAACATAATTGATAATCTGTGTAGGATCATTTACGTAAGGTGCTTTGGAATATATTGGTTTTTTGTAGTCAATGCTATCATGCTGCGTTGATCCCACAATTCCGAATTTTATACTTTCTTCGAGACTATCAACTCCCGAAACAAACCCCGGTTTATCCTGATGCATCCAACTGCCCTTTAGTGCGTCACGAATATCATCACTGAATACCGCTATATTTTCCAATTGTTTAGCATTCTTTTTTACAGCACGTTTTTCTTCGGCTAATGGAGAAGCAGAAGCTGTCCATCCTTCTCCATACATGAAAATAGTAGGGTCAATTTTATCTAATGCTGCACGGATGGCATTCATTGTTTCAATATCGTGAATTCCCATCAGGTCAAAACGGAAACCATCCACGTGATATTCTGTAGCCCAATAAACCACTGATTCAATCATAAATTTACGCATCATTCCACGTTCGGATGCAGTTTCGTTACCGCATCCCGAAGCATTTGACCAGGTACTATCAACATTTTGACGGTAAAAATAATTTGGTGCCAGCAAATCCAAATGCGATCCTTTCCCTTTGGAAGTATGATTGTAAACCACATCCATAATTACCCTTATACCTGATTTATGGAGTGATTGAACCATTTGTTTGAATTCCCGAATACGGGTTACCGGATTATATGGATCAGTTGAATAACTTCCTTCCGGAACATTATAGTTCAACGGATCATAACCCCAGTTGTATTTATTGTCGGCAGGGCGGGTTTCGTCAACAGAAGCATAATCAAAAACAGGTAAAAGATGAACATGTGATATGCCTAATTCTTTTAAATGGTCAATTCCTGTTGTTTCCCCATAAGTATTTTTTGTTCCATGTTCGGTAAAAGCCAGAAACTTTCCTTTGTTTTTTATGCCGGAATTAGATGCCATCGAAAAATCCCGGACATGAACTTCGTATAGACTTATATCAGTAAAGTTTTTCAATGGTGGGCGAACATCATTTTCCCAGCCGCTTGGATTAGTTTCTGAGAAATCAATAATAGCAGCACGTTTACCATTTACCCCGGTGGCTTTCACCCATATTCCGGGAGTTTCATCAAGCCACTTTTCGCCAATTCGTACCTGAAAAGTATAGAACTTCCCTTTCAGATTTTCATCTACTTTCAACGTCCAGGTTCCATTTTCTGACCTTTTCATATCCAGTGATTTATATGCTCCACCTTCGTTACCATTATCGTAAAGCATAACTTTTACTTCGGTAGCTGTTGGTGACCATACCCTGAAACTGGTAGCCTGCTGAGAATAAGTCAACTCGAGATCGTTCCCATCATAAACCGGATAATCTGCATAAGAAGTATATTTTTTAGTTGAATTACAAGCACTTAACATTACTGTCATAAGTAAGAATAATATATGAGTACGCTTCATAAAAAAAATGATTTAATTCTTAAGTACAAAATTAATAACTGTCAATACATCAACACTTATAATAATTGATTCTATTTGTGAAATTGCAAACGTTTATGAGAATCTGAAAATCAATAGTGATATAAACAATAACGATTGATTATTTCACACCATTTCTCTTCAACAATGCATCAATTGTAGGTTCTTGTCCACGGAAACGTTTATACAAAACCATTGGATGTTCAGTTCCACCTTTTTCTAAGATGTTTTGACGAAATGAATCAGCTGTTTTCTTATCGAAAATACCATTCTTTTCAAAAACTGAGAACGCATCAGCATCAAGCACTTCAGCCCATTTGTAGCTGTAATAACCTGCTGCATATCCACCAGAAAAAATATGGCTGAAAGTGGGACTCATACACACAGTTGGAACAACTGGTAAAACCTGAGTTGAAGCCATTGCTTGTTTTTCATAAGCAACTACATCTCCATCGAAAGGCTTTTCAATTGTATGCCATGCCATATCCAGGTATCCAAAACTCAACTGACGAAGGCAAAAATTAGCTGCATTAAAGTTTTCAGAATCTTTTATTTTTTTAATCAGCTCAGCTGGAATTTTCTCGCCGGTTTTATAATGAACAGCAAAACCATCCAGGAATTCTTTCTGTGAACCCCAGTTTTCCATAATTTGAGAAGGTAGTTCCACAAAATCGCGGTAAACAGCAGTTCCTGAAATGCTTTGATAAGTACATTTTGTAAGCATACCATGTAACGAATGACCAAACTCATGCAAAAATGTGGTTACCTCATCAAAGGTAAGCAAAGCCGGTTTTGAGTCTGTTGGGCGGGTGAAATTCATCACAATGGTAATATGTGGGCGACTATCAGTTTTACCTTCCATCCATTGCGCTTTGAAATCATTCATCCATGCTCCTGCCCTTTTACCATCACGGGGATGAAAATCGGTATAAAGCACAGCCAGGAATTTTCCTTTATCGTCAGTCACATCATAAACATCAACTTCGGGATTATAAACCGGAATTGTAGTGTTTTTCACAAATTTGATACCGTACAATTGCGTAGCTAAACCAAAAACTCCTTTTTTTACATGTTCCAGTTCAAAATACGGTTTCAGCATTTCGTCGTTTATTGAGTACTTCTCATCTTTCAGTTTCTCTGCATAGTACGACCAATCCCAAGGTTGAATTTTAAAATAAGCTCCTTTTTTATCTGCATAATCCTGAACAGCAGCATATTCTTTTTCGGCTACAGGTTTATAGGCAGCTAGTAATTTATCGAGTAAATCAAATACTTTTGTTTTGTTTTCGGCCATTCGGTCAATCAACTCGTAATCGGCATACGATTTATAACCCAGCAGGTTAGCTATTTTCAAGCGGGTATTGGCTATTTTATGAATATTCTCACGATTGTCAAACTGACCTCCCAGCATACATTTAGTATTGTAAGCTAAATAAAGTTCACGACGTAAATCACGATTATCGGCATATTTCATAAACGGCACGTAACAAGTTGACTTTAAATTAAGTAACCAACCTGTTTTACCAGCTTTTTTGGCATTCGATGAAAGCATATCCAACAAGTCAGCAGGCAATCCGCTTAGTAAAGCTTTATCAGTAATAAGCATACTCCAGGCATTGGTTTCCTTGAGTACATTTTGTCCATATTGCAATGTTGACAAATTAAGTTCCTTCGATAATTCACGATAAACAGCCTTATCAGTTTCCGATAAATTTGCCCCGTTATTAGCAAAGCCTTCGTAGGTATTTTTTAATAACATTTGTTGCTCCGGAGTCAGTTTAATCTTATCTTTCTGTGAATAAACAGCTTTTACACGTGCAAAAAGCTTTTCATTCAGTTTTACAGCATTGCTGTGTTCGGTAAGCAACGGAGAAACTTTCTCGGCTATTTTCTGTAACTCATCATTAGTTTCAGAACTCAGTAAATTATAAAATGGTGAACCAACTTTTGTCAATAATGAACCTGATTTTTCAAGAGCTATAATGGTATTATCAAAAGTTGGTGGTTGTGGGTTTGCTACTATGGCATCAATTTCAGACGAATGTTGTTTCATACCCTCCTGAAAAGCTGGCATATAATGCTCGTTCTTAATTTCGTTGAACGGAATAGTCTGATGCGGAGTTTTGTAAGGTTCCAATAATGGGTTTCCAGCCAAAGCCGAAGTTGCAACAGTTAATGAGGACATAAGCAAAAAAAGTTTTAAGTTTTTCATTCTAAATGAATTTTCAAGTATTACATGGAAAGAAAATACGGAAGTCAAATATAAGACCGTCAGAGCATAGTTTATTGTCTGATAATCTTAGTCGTTTCACTGGAATCATCCGTCATTACTTTCAACAGATAAACACCTTTAGGAAGGTCAGTTATATCCACAACCGAACTGTGATATGTACGGTTACTTTGTTTCATTACACGACCATTTAAATCGCAAATAATCCATGACTTGAGTGTTTTCTCATGAACATTTATGTAAAAGATACCATTGGATGGGTTCGGATAGACATTAATTGAACTAGTGGATTGAAGAGCATTTTTCAGAATTGTATCGTTAAACTGAGCATAACTTAACTGGATACTCTTTGCACGACGAATAAGCAACTCGTTATTAAAAACAAAAGGAATAAATGAAATAGTAAGATCACCTACATTTCCACCCCAAAACTCATAGACGGAATTAATTATATTTGCTTTTGAATCAATAATATCGGAATAATTAATCGAATTTGTTTTGCGCCATTCTTCGTAAACCGGCAATGAAAGTGATTTCTTCAACAATACATTATTGGCATTGTATATATAATCATACTTAACATCATTTTCCCAAAACATGGTTGACCAGTGTTGATAGGACTCAGACAATATCTTATTACTATCTGTATATGCATAATCAATGCGTTGAAAGTTTTCCCAGGCTGACGTTACACTATTCCATTTTTTGTTTTTTTGGGTTTTTACAAGCGTCGAATTTGGATAGTAAAAGCAGTATATCGAGTCAGTATTTACCCAACCGGCTCCTGAAAATTGCTTGTTTAGTTGAGAGCGAAGTAAATTGTTTGAATACCTGAAAGTAGTAAGCATTTTTGAAGCCAGCGTGTCAGCCAGATAAGTGCTTATAATTGTTGAATCATTCTTACCATCAGCTTTGTATCTGAAATCAGTTTGCGTAGCAAGATGAAAGCCATCCGACTTTTTGATATATTCTTTGCGATTGCTAAGCAGATTTTGATTATAACTTAAATTTATTTTCTTAACCGGAAAAGCAATTCCATTACTCCAAACACTGTGTGTTTCATTCAGCATTAAGCCATTGGAGTAAGTGTAATCAATCATATAAGTAAAATCCCATTGATAGCCTCTCCACAATCTTTCGCGTAATGAAATGCAATTGTCACCATCATAAACCCATTCGGTCAATGATTTTCGTATCCATGTGGTACTATCAGCACGGTACGATTTGGTTTCCATTACCTTTTTTCCGGCATCGTAAACATAGAGATACCAAAAAGTAGAATCTTTCTCCACTACTTTTAATTGGGTAACTAACTGACTATCATTAATCGAGCGATTACCTGCAAAAAAAATAGTTTGAAAACAAAAAGAAAGAATAAAAACTGATATGAGGTGTTTCATTTATAAGCTAGTACATTTTAAATAGTCATACAGTGAGCATTATCCCACAATGTAATCTTAACTGAATATTTTTCAGTTACAAAAATTTAATTCCTATGAAAAATTATTTCTTATTTAATTGCGATTCGAAGAATGAAATTAAATCCGTAATTTTTTTGTTTTTATTTCCAAAATAACCCATGTAAGTCTTTAATTTGATAATTGCCGATCTCCAGTCTTTGTTGGCTACATCACTTGAAATCATTTTTTGCAATGCTGTGTAAGCCTTTTCACGTGGTGCAGCTAACCTGATGTATTCATCATACTTTAAAAAGTAATCTGAAAGATAAGGTAACTGAAGTTTCAATTCATCGCCCAATGCAGCTAATTTATAGTCGAGCAACTTAATATCTTTCAATGTATCATCACTGAATTTAGAATAAAACATATCCAAAGTTTGTTTTTCACCATCAGTTGTAAAAATTTCATAATACTTTAGCAAGGCATTTGTTTTCTTACTTCCGGTCATATTTTCATAACAATACAACAAAGCATCTAAATTTTCATGCCTAATTCCGAGTGATAACAGACTATCCTGTGCAATAGTCAACATTGAACTTTTAGGATAGTTTTCAATATAAGAAGTGTATTTTTTCCAGTTGCTGTTGGCTGTAAAATCAAAGAAAAAGAATTTTTCAAACAATAAATTGGCCTTCTCAAACTGTTTACTTTTTGGATAGCTATCAATATATTTTTTATAAGATTGTGTATTATTTTCTTTTTCAGCTTGTGCATAAGCTAGTTCATATACCCTATCCCATGCAGCACTTATTTCTTTGGCTGCGGGATATTTTTTTATAAAGTCATCGTATGCATCGATTTTGTCAACATTTTTAGCTTTTTCGAAAGCAAGGTTATTTCTTTTCTGAACAGCATCGTTCATCTGTGCTGCATCCGGATAAGAAGCAATAAAACTATTAAATGATTCTTCCGTATTATCCGTAGAAGCTTTCAGAAAAGCTAATGCATTTCGGTTCTCAGTTACTTTTGTAATATAAGTTTTGGGAGCTTGTAAATAATACTTCAGATAATCCTGATAGACTTTAACATCATTTTTGGAAATGGCATCCTCCATTGCAAAACGACATATTGTGTCGTTATAATTCTGAAACGATTCATTGGAGATTGGTATTTTATTTAATTTCTTCAAATCACTTTCGGTGGTTATTTTTTCAAAAAGTGATTTTGCCTTATTCATGTATTCATACGATTTCTCCGGACTGTATTTGAAATACCTCCTTTTAATGTTCAACACTCCCATGGCATAATTTGCCTCTACATTATCCGGGTTTTTCAACAAATCTTTACTGATTTTCTTTTCGGCATTCTCATAATCACCTTTTTCAATTAATTTAAATGAATTTGGACCAAACTCAATAATAAATTGACCGAAAGTACTGCTACTTGTAGCAATAAAAAGCAAAGATACAAACAAAAACTTTTTCATACTATCCACTTAATTAATAATTAATTATGACACTTTTTTTTACCTTAGAATTAAATAATTTCAATCATTAAATTTTGTTTGAAACAGATATTATGATTCACGTAAATTTTCAAACAAAACTACTGACGAAAAATCAGTCAAAATTAGTAATAATTATTTATCAACCAAAACACTAACGTATTCCTTTTCATGATATGATAAATAAGACTGATAATTTATGATAAATTAGTATAAATTACGTCATTAAACTTTCTATCACTGGTTACAAAAAGTAAACCGGAAATAATTTTCAGTGAATCGGGAGATAAATTTAACTACCAATTCGTTAAAACACCATAAGTACTAACTAAAATTTGTTAGGTTCAGTCATTTTAACAGCAAATTCCTATCTTTGCCATCCAAAATCACTCCTCCTAGTTACAAGTAAAATTAAAAAATATAATTCACAGAAAAATGGAACAAGAAAAAAGACCGGAACCCAATAACACGGCCGTACGCACGGCATTATGGAGAGCCTTGCATGTACAGACCGATGCACAACCACATATTCTGGAAGATGAAGTTGGCTTTCGGCTGGTAGCTCCGGCCGACGACTGGCGGCAGCGTCCCGATATGGATATTCATTTTACGCGACGCGTCAGAGCATCAATGGTAGCCCGCGCCCGCTTTATCGAAGACTTAATGATTGAACAAGCCGGTAAGGGTGTTAGTCAGTATGTGATTCTCGGGGCAGGTCTGGATACCTTTGCACAACGCCGTCCCGATATAGCATCGAAACTAACCGTGTTCGAAATTGATGAACCCAATACACATCTTTGGAAAAAACAACGACTTGTTGAACTGGGCTACGATTTACCCTCATGGCTGCGATTTGTGACTGTCGATTTTGAAGCAGGTTCATCGTGGTGGGAATCCCTGAAAAGTGCGGGATTTGACGAAAATAAACCTGCCGTGGTTGCCTGTACTGGATTAAGCATGTATCTTACGCTTGAAGCCAACCGCACTACCTTGCAACAAATGGCAACTCTTGCTGCCGGTTCTACTCTAGCCATGACCTATCTGTTGCCCATTGATCTTATCGACGAAGAAGATGTGATGTTACAGCAAATATCCGAAAAAGGCGCCCGTGCAGCAGGAAATCCATTTATCAGCTATTTTACACCTGACGAGATGCTCAATTTGGCACGCGAAGCGGGATTTAAAACGCCGGAGAATATAACGGCTGCTGATTTATATAAGCGCTATTTCCGTGAACGCTCCGACAAACTTAGCCCTGCAAGTGGCGAAGTGTTTCTGGTTTCGAGAACGTAATGTTCTTTCATTAATACAGCAAATATTCCTTTTTTTGAATCACGGTTTTGCTGGGGCATGACCGTGATTTTTTATTGAAACAATTACGAATGTATCGTTTGAATAGATAACAAGCACTATCTTTGCAAAAAATTTGAATTATGACTACCGAAAGTTCCGAATCATTGCGATTCAATTATTACGATGTATTTTTCAGCTATTACTTTAACCACGAAATAGTGTGTGGGAAAATGATACACGACCACATGTTGGTGTATGTTTATTCAGGCGAGTTGGTGCTGGAGGAAGGAACTAAGAAAACGGTGGTCAATAAGGATGAATGTGTTTTTCTACGCCGCGATAATCGGGTGAATATGAATAAACAACCTAAGGGTGATGAGAATTTCCAGGCTATTTTCATGATATTCAAGCGTAATTTTCTGCGCGATTTCTATCAAACGGTTGATAAAAAAGTGTTGCCACTGGAAGCTGAAAAACTTAAACCCAGTGTAATTAAATTGCCCAAAACACCTGATATTGAAAGCCTGTTCCATTCCATGACACCTTATTTCGATTCGGACAAAGAACCGGCCAAAGAATTGATGCAATTAAAACTGCAGGAAGGCGTATATTCCCTGTTAAGTATTGATAAGTGCTTCTACCCTGCCCTCTTCGACTTTACCGAACCTTGGAAAATTGATATTCTGGATTATCTGGAAGAAAATTATATGTTCGATCTTTCGGTGGAGCAAATAGCAGGATTTACCGGACGCAGTCTGGCTTCCTTCAAGCGCGATTTCAAGAAGATAAGTGAAGTGCCACCACAAAAATGGTTGATAGAGAAACGCCTGAAAGTAGCGCACGAAAAAATCAGAAACGAAAATCGCAAAGTTTCGGATGTTTATCTGGAAGTAGGATTTAAAAACTTATCACATTTTTCAAGTGCTTATAAAAAGCAGTTTGGAATGGCACCGAGTAAATAAAATTTGAGCTTTTCAGCAAAGATGTTTGAGCCGCAGAGAAAACCATTCACTGCGGCTTTTGTGTTACTTTTGCATCGCAATAAAAAGTAAACGACAATGAGTATTACGAACACAGCGCAAAAGAACCACGAATTACTTTTTCCGAATCACAAATCAACATTAAAAGTGACTGATCCTGAGTTTATCGAACTCTTTGATAATTTTGCATTTGATGAGGTAGTAGCAAATAGTCAACTAGATACCAAAACCCGGGTAATGATGATTCTCGGTTCAACTATTGGGTGTCAGGCATTGAGTGAATACAAAGTCATGGTTAGTGCTGCGTTGAATGTGGGCATAACAGCTATCGAAGTAAAAGAAATTCTTTATCAGGCTATACCCTACATGGGAATTGCGAAAGTCTTTGACTTTTTACACGCTACCAACGAAGTGTTGCAAGGTCGTGGAATTGCATTACCTTTAGAAGGACAGTCGACCACAACGCCGGAAAACCGCTTTGAAAAAGGACTTGAATTACAGAAAACCATTTTCGGAGAAATGATTGATACTATGTACAAACAATCACCGATTAACCAGCTTCACGTTCAAAAACTATTGTCGGCCAATTGTTTTGGCGATTATTATACCCGAAACGGACTTGATCTGAAAACCCGTGAACTGCTGACATTTTGCATCATTCTTTCCTTAGGTGGATGTGAACAACAACTGAAAGGGCATATACAAGGAAATTTGAACATAGGTAATGATAAAGAGTTACTTATCGACACAGTTACACAATTATTGCCTTATGTGGGTTATCCCCGAACATTAAATGCTCTCAAGTGTATTAATGATGTAATACCAGAAGAAAAAACAATCAAAATAAACATCATATGAAGACAACCTTTGTAAAAGCATTTGGAACAAAAGCAGCAGATAAGCCTTTAATACAAATGGAAATTGAACGCAGAGATACTACTGCAAAAGACGTTGAAATAGAAATTTTATATTGTGGCGTATGTCACTCCGACCTGCATACAGCTCGCAACGATTGGGGTGGAACGCTTTATCCGGCAGTTCCCGGTCACGAAATTGTAGGAAAAGTGACCAAAGTGGGAAGTGAAGTTACCAAACTAAAAGTGGATGATTTAGCAGCTGTAGGCTGTTTGGTAGATTCGTGTCGGGAATGTGACAGCTGCAAGCACGACCTCGAACAATATTGTTTCTCGGGAATGACCGGCACTTACAATGGTAAAGATAAACATTTGGGTGGACATACCTTTGGCGGATATTCCGAAAAAGTAGTAGTCGACGAACATTTTGTATTGAAAGTGCCATCAAATCTGGATTTAGCTGCTGTAGCTCCGTTGCTTTGTGCGGGAATTACTACCTGGTCGCCACTCCGTCATTGGAAAGTGGGCAAAGGCAGTAAAGTTGCCGTCGTAGGATTGGGTGGATTGGGACACATGGCTATCAAGCTGGCAAAGGGTCTGGGCGCCGAAGTGACCTTGTTTTCAAGAACACCCGACAAAAAACAGGATGGGTTGGATTTGGGAGCCAACGAAGTGATTATTTCTACAGAGACAGAACAAATGAAATCAGTCATAGGTAAATTCGATTTGATAATCGATACTGTTCCGTATGTTCACGATATCAATCCCTATGTTTCAACCCTGAATATAAACGGTACCATCGTGTTGGTAGGTTATCTGGGCGGATTAGAACCATTCCTGAATACAGTTCCACTGATTTTGGGACGCAAATCGGTAGCCGGATCAGTCATCGGCGGTATTGCCGAAACACAAGAATTACTCGACTTCTGTGGCGAACACAATATCGTTTCTGAAATCGAAATTATCAATATGAAGGACATCAACGAAGCCTACGAAAGAATGCTGAAAAGTGACGTGCGCTATCGTTTTGTGATTGATATGGCTTCATTAAAAAAACTATAGTATTAAAAAATTAGCACAAAGTAAACACGTTGATTACTAAAAGTATATATGATTTTATACTGTGATTATCTCTACATTTAGCGTAATTCGTGTGCTAACGAAATTTCAACAATATGAAAACAAGAAAATTAGGCAATAGCAACCTCGAAGTTTCGGAACTAGGACTTGGCTGTATGGGCATGAGCTTCGGATACGGAGTGGTAGTAGACAAAAATGAAATGATTGCTTTAATTCACAAAGCCGTGGAAAGTGGCGTTACTTTTTTTGATACTGCTGAAGTTTACGGCCCGTTTACGAACGAGGAACTGGTAGGAGAAGCCCTTGCTCCTTTTCGTAACGAAGTTCAAATTGCCACCAAGTTCGGTTTTGATGTGGGTGGAATTTCCGGTGGACTCAATAGTCGCCCGGAACATATCCGTCAGGTGGTGGAAGCATCACTGAAACGCTTACGGGTTGAGAGTATCGACCTGCTTTACCAGCATCGCGTTGACCCCAACGTTCCTATCGAAGATGTAGCCGGAACGGTAAAAGATCTTATTGCCGAAGGAAAAGTAAAATATTTCGGACTCTCGGAAGCAGGCGTGAAAACCATTCGTCGTGCACATGCTGTTCAACCTGTTACCGCTTTGCAGAGCGAATATTCATTGTTTTGGCGCGAGCCGGAAGCCGAAATTATGCCTGTGCTGGAAGAACTGGGCATTGGTTTCGTGCCATTCAGTCCGCTGGGCAAAGGGTTCCTCACCGGAAAGATAACCGAAGATACTACCTTTGTGGCAAACGATTTCCGCAACACGGTTCCCCGCTTCAATGTCGAAAACCGTGCCGCCAATATGGCTCTGGTGGATCTGATAACAAAAATTGCAACAGAAAAAGAAGCTACACCTGCACAAATAGCATTATCATGGATTCTGGCACAAAAACCGTGGATAGTACCTATTCCAGGAACTTCCAAATTAGAACGATTCAACGAAAATATTGGTGCTGTGAATGTGATGTTAACTTCGGCGGATTTGCAAAAAATAGAAGAAGCAACAGCTAAAATCACTATTCTTGGTGAGCGATATGCAGCAGCTAATGCTCAAATGATTGATCGATAATAATCTTATAACTTTGATATAAATTACTTTTTACAAAAAAGAAAATTGTGTTTTTGGTATTGAAAATATATTAAAGGTAAGTTTCTGAGGAGTTTAAATACTACATTATGAGAATTCAAAATAATTTGTTCTATTCGTTAGTAAATATTGTTTCTATACTTTTGTTCAACTCTTGTATTGGCATTCCAAAAGGTGCTACAGCTATTACGCCTTTTGAAAAAGAAAAATACTTAGGCCTTTGGTACGAAATTGCCCGCTTTGATTTCCGCTTTGAACGAGACCTGAATAATACCACTGCACAATACTCTATCAATCCCGATGGAAGTATTAAAGTGCTGAATTCCGGCTACAATTTCAAAACAAAAAAATGGTCGCAGGTCATCGGAAAAGCAAAGTTTGTTGCTGAACCTAGGGTTGCACGTCTAAAGGTTTCTTTCTTTGGTCCTTTTTATGCCGGATACAATGTTATTGCTTTGGATAAGGAATATAGGTATGCATTGGTGGCGGGTGATAATCTTGACTACCTTTGGATACTAAGTCGTGATAAAACCATCCCACGCGACATAAAAGAAAGCTATCTAAAAATTGCCAAAGATCTTGGCTATGACATTTCATTACTTGTTTGGGTTTATCAAGACTAATAATTTCAGAAATAGAAATATTAAACAGATCTGTTAGTATTAAAGAAACTGACAAATTGAACTTTGACTTTCCACAATTGTTTATAGCAGTAAAAATAAAACAGCAATAATGAATATGAAAGTAGAAATATGGAGTGATGTGATGTGCCCGTTTTGCTATCTTGGAAAACATAAGTTTGAAAATGCACTTGCACAATTTGCTAAAAAAGAACACATTGAAGTAGAATGGAAAAGTTTTCAACTGAATCCTGAATTGGTAACTGACCCAACCATCAGCATTCATCAGTATCTTTCGGAAATTAAAGGATTTCCAATAGAACAGGCCAGACAAATGAATCACCGTCTTGTTCAGGCCGGAAAACCATTGGGTTTGGAATATAATTTTGATAATATAATAGTTGCCAACAGCTACAGGGCTCATAATCTTATTCATTTTGCCAAAGTACAGGGCAAACAAAATGAAATTGAAGAACGACTCTTTGAAGCATACTTTGCAGAAGGTGAAAATATTGATGATAATGTCACCCTTATTCAATTGGCTAAAGATATTGGTCTGAAAACAGAAGGATTGAACGACATTCTTGAAACTAAATCCAATGCCGAGCAGGTTGAAAATGATATCGCAGAAGCCCGTCGTTTGGGCATTCGCGGTGTTCCATATTTTGTATTCAATAGCAAATACGGTGTCAGTGGCGCGCAGGAAAGTACGCTATTTTTAGAGACGCTCAAAAAGTCATTTGCAGAGTGGGCAAAAGAACACCCGGAAATTGAACATAAACCGCAAACATATAGTTTCATAGCCGAATAGATTTATCGAAATCATCACCTGCAATTGTTCCTCTCTTAACTTGGAAGAAGTTTGGCCGAAAATGGATTTTATATTTTTATCTTAAAAAGATATTTCAAATCTGTTTTATCTAATAGACGCAATGATATAAAACAGATTCATTATTCTAACACAAAAAAACCGTCAAGTTTGAAAATGAAATAAAAAAAACATCCTCAGATTGAACACTTTTGTAAGTTCTGCGTTAATTAATTCACAAAGCCAGCCCAAGCACTAAAAAAGTTGAGAGAGTTTTAGCCGCTTAAAATCAAAAAGTACATTGGCTTGAATCAGAACTTTCTAACAAGGGAGTTCTGATTTTTTATTCTAAGACCTAAATACTTCTCTTTTTAGCAAAAGATATCTTTCGGAGACCGTAATAATTCACTATCTTTGCGAGCAAATTGAATGATAACGGTATGTTTATTCAAACAACTGATTGTCAGCTATTTTTCCTCAATATAAAATACATAAAACCACATAATAAATTATGATTTTATTCTTCCGGACTCCTGCCCAACACCTTTACGCCGTACAATCCAACAGCCCGCTGAAAGTAGACGACGTGCGAAAATTAGAATGGCTCTTCAGTAATGCAACATTGCTCGAAACTTCCAGCGTTACAGGGAATTATATAGGCCCGCGCCGCGAAATGATAACTCCCTGGAGTACGAATGCCGTTGAAATCACTCAAAATATGGGAATCAGCGGCATTCTTCGTATTGAAGAGTACAAGCTCATGCCTCCTACTCCATCTGTACAGGGAAGTCTGGAATATGACCCAATGCTGGAACGTATTTATTCGGGACTGAATCAGGATATTTTCACTATCAACAAACAGCCCGAACCAATATTGTATATCGACGATGTAGCTGCTTACAACGATCAGGAAGGCTTGGCACTAAGTGCTGATGAAATTGATTACCTGAACCGCGTAAGCGAAAAAGTTGGTCGCAAGCTGACAGACAGTGAAGTATTCGGTTTTTCGCAGGTAAACTCTGAGCACTGTCGCCACAAAATCTTCAACGGACAATATGTGATTGACGGTGAAGAAAAAGAAATGACTTTGTTCAAACTGATCCGTAAAACTTCAGAAGAAAACCCTAATAAATTAGTTTCGGCCTACAAAGACAATGTGGCTTTCAATGCCGGACCAAAAATAGAGCAGTTTGCTCCTGCCAGCGGTGATAAACCAGATTATTTTGAAACCAAAGAAATTGACTCGGTTATTTCACTGAAAGCAGAAACTCATAACTTCCCTACAACAGTTGAGCCTTTCAACGGTGCTGCAACCGGAACCGGTGGTGAAATACGTGACCGTCTGGGCGGTGGTAAAGCCAGCTTACCCATTGCCGGAACAGCGGTTTATATGACTTCGTATGCACGTAACGATAACAGTCGTCAGTGGGAAAAATCTATTGCACCCCGCAAATGGCTGTACCAGACACCTGAGCAAATTCTGATTAAAGCTTCGAACGGAGCTTCCGATTTCGGAAATAAATTTGGTCAACCGCTTATCTGCGGTTCATTGCTTACATTTGAACATCAGGAAAACGATAAGAAATTCGGTTACGATAAAGTAATCATGATGGCCGGTGGTGTTGGTTTCGGCACTATGCGCGACGCGCTGAAAGGTGATGTGGCTGTCGGTGAAAAAGTAGTTGTTATGGGTGGTGATAACTATCGCATTGGTATGGGCGGTGCTGCCGTTTCGTCGGTACAAACTGGTTCGTACGATAATGCCATTGAACTTAACGCTGTACAACGTGCCAACCCTGAAATGCAAAAACGTGTTTCGAATGTAATTCGTACACTGGCTGAAGCCGAAAACAACCCAATTGTATCTATACACGACCACGGCGCAGGCGGTCACCTGAACTGCTTATCGGAACTGGTGGAAACTACCGGTGGAAAAATCGACATGTCAGCTTTGCCGGTGGGTGACCCCACGTTGAGTGCCAAAGAAATTGTGGGCAACGAAAGTCAGGAACGTATGGGAATGATAATTCGCGAAAACGATATTGAAAAAGTAAAGAAAATTGCTGAACGTGAAAGAGCCCCATTTTATGTCGTGGGTGAAACTACCGGCAATATGGATTTCGTATTCGAACAGGCCGATAGTCAAACGCCTATCAACCTGAAACTCGAAGATATGTTTGGCAAACCACCCCGCATGGTGATAACCGACAACACGATAGAAGAACATTACGCAGCTCCCGAGATTTCGGAAGACAAACTGCAAAGCTATATTGAAAATGTGCTACAGGTTGAATCGGTGGCTTGTAAGGACTGGTTGACAAACAAAGTTGACCGCTCGGTAACGGGTAAAATTGCCCGTCAGCAATGTGCCGGAGAAATTCAGTTGCCGCTAAACGATCTGGGTGTCGTGGCACTTGATTTCCGCGGAACAAGCGGAATTGCTACATCTATCGGACATGCACCGCTGGTGGCAATGGCCGATTCGGAAGCAGGTTCTGTTATGGCGATAGCCGAAGCGTTAACCAACATTGTATGGGCACCGCTGAAAGAAGGATTAGACAGCGTTTCGCTGAGTGCCAACTGGATGTGGCCCTGTAAGAATCCGGGTGAAGATGCCCGTCTGTACAAAGCTGTTGAAGCTTGTTCAGATTTTGCCTGCTCATTGGGTATCAACATTCCTACCGGAAAAGACTCGCTTTCGATGACTCAGAAATACGGCGACGACAAAGTATTCTCGCCCGGAACAGTGATTATCTCAGCCGGGGCTGAAGTTTCGGATGTGAAGAAAGTTGTTTCGCCGGTACTGGTGAACGACGAGAAAGCTGCTGTTTATTATATAGATTTCTCTTTCGACAGTCATAAACTGGGCGGTTCGGTGCTGGCTCAAACACTGAATAAAATCGGTGATGATGTACCCACCGTAAAAGATGCCGAATACTTCAAGGCGGCTTTCGACAGCATTCAGGAACTCATTGCCAAAAATCTTATTCTGGCCGGACACGATATTTCGGAAGGTGGACTAATTACCGCACTGTTCGAAATGTGTTTCGGAAATGCAACCGGCGGTTTGAACGTAAACATGGACTTTATTGCTGAAAACTCATTGGTAACCATGCTTTTTGCTGAAAACCCGGGTGTACTGATTCAGGTTAAAGACAAAAGAGCGGTAGAAAAAATTCTGACCGAAAATGGCGTAGGCTTTGCCCGCATTGCCACGCCGATTGCTGAACGCAGAATGGAAATTACCCGTAAGAAAGATGCTTACTCTTTCTCCATCAATGCCATGCGCGATTTGTGGTTCCGGACCTCGTACCTGCTCGACCGCAAACAAAGCGGTGAAATATGTGCTCAGTCCCGTTTCAGCAATTATAAAAACCAGACGCTGAAGTTTGCCTTCAACGAAAGTTTCAACGGCAAATTCTCACAGTTCGGCATTTCGCCCGACCGCAAAGAAAGTGGCATTCGTGCAGCTATTATCCGCGACAAAGGAACGAATGGCGAACGTGAAATGGCTTACGCACTCTATCTGGCAGGCTTCGATGTGAAAGACGTTCACATGACCGACCTTGCTTCGGGACGAGAAACGCTTGAAGATGTGAATATGATTGTGTTCTGCGGTGGATTCTCAAACTCCGATGTATTAGGTTCGGCCAAAGGCTGGGCAGGCGGTTTCCTGTTCAACGAAAAAGCCAAACTGGCACTCGATAATTTCTATAAACGAAATGATACCCTGAGTCTGGGTATCTGTAACGGCTGTCAGCTGATGATAGAACTTGGATTGATAACAGTAGAACATGATGTAAAACCCCGCATGTTGCACAACGATTCGCATAAATTCGAATCGCAGTTTGTAGGACTGACCATTCCTGAAAACAACTCTGTGATGCTTGGTTCGCTCAGCGGAACGAAACTAGGTGTGTGGGTGGCTCACGGCGAAGGAAAATTCTACCTGCCGAAAAACGAAAGTGAATACAATGTGATTGCTAAATATAGTTATAGCAGTTATCCTGCCAATCCGAACGGTTCGGACTATGCTGTGGCGGGTATTTGTTCAAACAACGGTCGCCATTTGGCTATGATGCCGCACCCCGAACGTGCTATTTTCCCCTGGCAATGGGCGCACTATCCTGCCGACCGCAAAGCAAACGACCAAATCACCCCGTGGGTGGAAGCTTTTGTGAATGCACGGAAGTGGGTGGAAAAACATAGTTGATGGCCCCTAAATCCCCTAAAGGGGACTTAAAGAATCACAGCTTCGCAGATTCGGGGTTGTGATTTTTTTTGCATGATGGCCCCTAATTATTCCCTTCGGTCATGACCGTTGGTTCCCCGAAAGGGGACTTTAAGAATCACAGCTTCGCAGATAAGGGATAATGATTTTTTGGTTTTGAACAATAATCTGAAATAATTAGTACATTTGCAGACATCAAAAAAGATTATTAATAACAACTACTCTCAATCCCCATTCTTATTCCCCCTGAAGGGGGTTAGGGGGCAGGGATAGAAATCAAATTTAAAACATTTATGAAACAATTTGGAGAAACAGTTCCGGGTTATAACATACCGGTACTCAACGAGCGCGAAATAAGAGCAGCAGCAGGCATACTCTTTTTATTTGTATTTATGGCCATTCAGCGGGTGATTTACACCGGCGATTTTCTTATGATTAAGTATTTCGTATTTATTTTTCTGGCTGATTTTCTAGTCAGGGTTTTAATCAGTCCAAAATACGCACCGACACTCATTATCGGCCGAATGATTGTCAGTAAACAGACACCCGAATACGTGGGCGCTGCACAAAAGAAATTTGCATGGATAATCGGGCTGGTACTGGCAGTAACCATGCTGGTGCTGTTGGTATTCATGAATACAAAAAGCCCTGTTACCGGCATTATCTGCTTGATTTGTCAGATTTTCCTACTTTTTGAATCCGTTTTTGGTATATGCCTTGGATGTTTGTTTTACAATATGTTCTACAAAGAAAAAGCACAACACTGCCCGGGCGAAGTATGCGAGCGCAAAGACAAACAAGCTATCCAGCGCGTATCGTGGACTCAGGTACTTATCGTGATTGCCTTTGTGGCCTTAGCTGTTGTAACTTTCATGATGTGTAAAGCTAATTTCAATCAACCACCGGTAGATCTGTTTCGATAATAGCTTTCTTAAATACGCTAATCCAATCTTCAGGTTTTTGAAGATAATTCTCCTAATTTATTAACCAGAGTACCCTGAGTTAAACTTTTAGTTGTATCAAATCCAGCTTTGTATAAAAACAAGGCTGGATTTGTTATTTTTAATGTTTCTAAATTGACTAAATTGACTAAAATTTATACTCG
>CAIKVR010000412.1 GCA_903830915.1 uncultured Bacteroidales bacterium | reverse complement strand
TAATGAAAACCATAATTCTTACAATCCTTTTTGGAATTTCAATTTCTTATATTCCTGCACAGTCAAATAAAACTTTACCCTATAAAAATTCAATATTATCTCCCGAAGTCCGTGCAAAAGATCTTTTGAGCCGAATGAGTATGGAAGATAAAATTCCTCAATTAATGGCTGTTTGGGATGGTTCACCAATTCATTTTGATAATGTTTTTTTTGCCGATACTGCTAAAGTACGAAAAGTATTCGGTAAAGGTGTTGAATCAGTTCAACCTTTCTTCTGCGGTATCAAAGAAACGGTAGAATTTAGAAATAAAATCCAAAAATACCTGATAGAGAAAACTAAATGGGGTATTCCGACACTATTTGTCGATGAAGGTCAGCATGGGCTGATGAAACCCGAAGCCACTTCATTTCCTATGGCTATTGGGTTGGCTTGTTCATGGGATATAAATTTGTTTGAACAGGTTTACAACGTTGTGGCGCACGAAATGCGCTCGCGTGGCGGTCATCATGTGCTTTCGCCGGTGATTGATGTTTGTCGCGACCCGCGTTGGGGAAGGGTTGAAGAGACTTATGGTGAAGATCCATACCTGAACGGAATGTACGCCATTGCCGCTGTGAAAGGTTTGCAAGGAACAACTACCGGTATTGTTGCACCGGATCACGTGGCGACAACCTTGAAGCATTTTTGCGGTCACGGTCAACCCGAAGGCGGTAATAATCAGGCTCCTGCCAATTATTCAGAACGGGTGCTACGCGAATTCCATTTTCCGCCGTTCAAAATGGTCATTGAAAATGCAAATCCGGTTTCGGTGATGCCTTCGTATAACGAAATTGACGGAAAACCGTCGCACTATAATAACTGGTTATTGCAAACAGTTTTGCGTGGCGAGTGGAATTACAAAGGCATGATAGTTTCAGATTATAACGGAATTGATGAATTATTTGAAAAGCATTTGGTGGCAAAAGATGCCAAAGAAGCATGTATGAAAGCCTTTAATGCGGGTGTTCAATACGAATTTCCGAAACCAAAGTGTTACCCGTTTTTGCCGGAATTGGTAAAAGAAGGCAAAGTGAAACAAGTGGATATTGACACGGCAGTTTATCGGGTACTTCGTCTTAAATTCCAGTTGGGATTGTTTGATAATCCATATATAAAAGTGGAAGATGCAATCAAAGTGAGTAAAGACGAAAAATCGTGCGAATTGGCTCTGAAAGCGGCTCAAGAATCAATCGTATTATTGAAAAACGAAAATAACTTACTGCCGCTACAAAAAGGAAAATACAAGAAAATTGCTGTCATTGGGCCAAACTCAAATGTAGTATTAACAGGAGGTTATTCGGGTGAACCGTATCAGAAAGTGACGATTTTGGACGGAATCAAAAGCAAAGTGGGCAATAGCTCGGAAGTTCTTTTTGCACAGGGTTGTAAAATTGTAGAAAATGTAGATCAAAGCTATAAAAATTGGCAAACGAACGATATTAAATTTGCTTCCCGAACTGAAAATCTGAATTTGATTGATGATGCCGTTACTATTACCAAACAGGCTGATATTGTCGTTTTGGCGGTTGGAGAAACAGAACAATTGTGTCGCGAAGCTTGGAGCAAAAAACACATAGGCGATAATATTACTCTTGATTTATTAGGCGAGCAGGAAGAACTGGTAAAAGCCATTGTGGCAACCGGTAAGCCGGTGATTGTTTACTTAATGAATGGTCGTCCGCTATCAATCAATTATATAGCCAAGAATGTTTCTGCCATAATTGAGGGTTGGTATATGGGTCAGCAAACTGGAACTGCTGTGGCTGACATCCTTTTTGGTGATGTAAATCCTTCGGGCAAACTGACCATAACAGTTCCGAAGTCGGTAGGTCAATTGCCGATGTACTACAACCATAAACCATCTTCACAATTCAATAATTACGTTTCGGAAGATGTGTTGCCGCTCTATCCGTTTGGATTTGGACTAAGTTATTCAACTTTTACCTATTCAAATCTGAAATTTTCTGCCGATAAAATCAACGCTGGTGAATCAGTAGTGGTATCGGTGGACATTACAAACTCGGGCAAAGTAAAAGGCGACGAAATTGCACAACTTTATATTCATAAAAAAGTGGCTTCAGTAACCCGTCCTGTATTGGAACTGAAAGGTTTTGAGCGAATTACACTGGAAGCCGGACAAACAAAAACAGTTCAATTCACAGTAGATAAATCGAAACTGGCATTTTGGGATTACAATATGAAATTTACGGTAGAGCCAGGCGAATATGAGATTTTAGTTGGAAAATCATCTGTTGATTTGACGAAAAAGATATTGACTGTTGAATAATTTGATTATGAATGGAATACGATATTTAACCATCCTATTTTTATTTCAAGCATCAATAATTTTTATTACGGTAGTTGATTGTAAAGCTCAACAGACCCTCAATTATTAAATTCGAGCTATAACTCCTACCCTGCAACATTTATTTATGCCGATGCTCACGGTCGTGAAACCTTGAATGATATGGATGCTCGATTGGCTTCAATTCCGGTTACAGTTCGACCCTTGTCTGGTTAGAACTCAATTTGCCAAAAGAGTTTGAATATGAAAGAAAAATGGATGGTGATATTCAATTCATTTTACCAGCTCCAATTCGGCGTGAAGATTTTCCGAAAGAGACACTGGAAAATAAAAATCCTTCTTCCTGCCGGATGTTCTATTTTGCTGAAACAAAAATAAATCAGTTTATCACATTCATAAATCAGTTTATCGCACCTTATGAAAGTTTATTTTCTTTTTCTTTGCGTTCAATAAAAACTATTAATACAATAATTTACTGAATATGAAAACAAAATTTTTACTTTTTGCATTCGCAATTTCTGCATTTACTTCTATCATTTGGGCTCAAACTCCACTTGCTCCAACCATTACTGTTATAAATGCTGCGTCCGGTGGTATGAGTATCACTTTTACGGCTGGTTCTGATGGTGGTTCTGCAATTACTGGTTACAAATACTCAACCGATAATGGAGTTAATTGGGTTGCAAAAGCAGCTGTAGGAAGTACAATAAGTATTACCACACAATCAACTAGTGGAACTCCTGCATTTGTTGGGGGTACAACTTATAGTGTAGCGATAAAAGCTGTAAATGCAAATGGTGACGGTACAGCTTCTGGAATTGTATCTCAAACTTACATTTCACTTTCGGGTGGCGGAAATGGTACAAGTGGTAATACTTTTAAAATAGCAACTGCAAATGAAGTCAATAATGTAAAATCAACCATAAATCTTGCAGCAGGCACAGGACCTGCTGCAACAGCATATTATACACTTACTGCAGATATTGATTGTTCGACTTTGTCGTCTGGTTTGTTTTATGGTGGTATAGGTAACTCAGCTACCAATGTATTTAAAGGCAATTTTGATGGTGCTGGGCATAAAGTTTACGGATTGGTAGCCGCTTCTGCTACACCCGCTTCTGCTACTAATAGATTAAGTAGTGCTACGACTGGCTTTTTTAGTTACTTAGGTGCTGGTGCAACAATCAGCAATTTATGGGTGGATGTAGCTTATTACCTTACTTCTGCAGGGGCTGCAAATTCCGGCCCAACTTGTGGCGGCATAGTTGGTTATATTAGTGGAAATGCAACCATTAATAATTGTAAGGTTACAGGTATTATTGATGTTGAATCTACAGGAGCTACTGCAAATTCGAGGTCGAGTGCTGGTGGAATTGTTGGTAATCCAAATTCATCAGCAACAGTAACAATTATAAACTCAACTGTGAATGCAACTATTATTGCAAGAAGTAATACAACTGTAGCCGGAATAGCTATGAGTGCTGGAATTGTAGGCGAAATTAAAAATTCTACTCAAACCGTCAATATTGTAAACTGTTCAGCATCTGGTTCTGTTAGTGCTCTTTCATCCCTCGGCAATTGCTATGCAGGTGGTATAGTTTCATGCTATAGTGCTACAACTGCTACCGTAAATGTTCTTAACTGCTTAGCAACAAATACTGTTTCAACTAGCGGAGTAAGTGCAAGTGGTTATAATGGAACTCCAGCAGCTGGTATTGGACAAGTACCAACCTCAACTTCTCAGATAAAGTATTGCATGGCACTTAATCCTTCAATAAGTGGAGTAAATACGGTTGCCAGCACAGGTGTTCAATCATTGAACAGGATTGTCTCAACAACAATCTATCCAACAACTGGAAACCTTGATTTTAATTATGCTAGAGCCGATATGACAGTTCAGGGAACAGTAAACAGTGTAGGACCAACTGCCGTAACATTATCGAAAGGAACAACAACTAAAGATGGGGCAGATTTAAGTGGAACTCCGTCAAGCGATGCAATAACAAAGTTAAATGCTTATGTGGCAGCTAATGGTACTTACAACAGTGTGACCGTTGATTCTTGGGCAACTTTATCATTGACATCTTCGTCAGTAGCTTATAACGGTTCTGCTCAGGCAGCTATAGTAACAGCTTCTGTGGGAGGAACGGTAAGCAATATAAAATACAATGGTTCCGCTACTGTACCAACCACAGTAGGTTCTTATCCTATTACTGCTGATTTTACTCCAACTTATGGAACAGCTTACAATATGCTTACTGCATTGCCTGTTGGCACATTTACTATTACAAAAGCCACTCCAACTTTATCGTTAAGTGCTACTTCAGTTACCTATAACGGCTCTGCTCAAGCAGCTACTGTTACAGCTTCTGTTGCAGGAGCAACACCCGGCAATATATTATACAATGGATCAGCAACTGTTCCAACCAATGCGGGTTCATATACTATAACTGCTGATTTTACTCCAACTGATGGTACAAATTATAATAGTTTGACTGGTGCAAGTGCTGGTACATTTACTATTAATCCAGCTACGCCAACTGTAAGTGTTACTGTTGGTGGTACTTATACTTATAATAATTCGCCACAAGGTCCAAATGCTGCTACAAATACTGGAACCGGATCAAGTTATACATATATTTACTCAAATTCAGGAACTTCAACCCCACCAACAGCTGCCGGTTCATACACAGTTACAGCCACAGTAGCAGCCGATGGAAATTACGGTTCTGCAAGTTCATCGGCTACTGCATTTAGTATTGAAAAAGCCACTCAAACCATTAATTTTGGTGCTTTTCCAACAGGTAAATTAACTGGTGATTTAGATTTTCCTCCGGGTGCAACTTCAGCCACTTCGGGAACAAATGCAATTACCTATACAACTTCAAATTCAGCGGTTGCTTCAATTTCGGGAATTGGAGAAATTCATATTGTTGGAGTTGGAACATGTACCATTTATGCCGATCAGGCTTCCAGCACAAATTATAATGCAGCTACACAAGCAAGTCAGAGCTTAACCATAGCTGCTCGTCCTGTTCTTATTATGGGTAGTAATGCCACTGCAGCAGATCTTACGAATGATGTAGCCGATATTTCAGTTCCGGCAAGTGCTGACTTAACAATAGGTGCTACAAGAACCATTCATAATATCACCATTGAAAGAGGTGGAAAAGTTACACTGAACGATGGCTATTCACTAACCGTGAATGACTTCAACATAAACAGTGATGCTAGTGGAACAGGAACTTTTGTTGATATGAATACAACTAACGCTCACGGATTAACTGTAAACGGTGCAACCAATGTTCAGCAATACCTCAGCTCATCCCGCAACTGGTATATGAGTTCACCAGTATCAGGTGCATCATCATTACCAACAGTTGACGGAGTAGGTTCGTTAACATTCTATTCCTACCCCGAAAGTGATAGCAGGCAAGCTGCAGGTGTTAATGGTGTGTATGCAGCAGGAGCAGTTTGGAATACAGTAAGCGGAGCCACAACTATGGCTTTTGGAACCGGTTATATTGTAAAACCAAGTGCAGCAACTTCGACAGTTACATTTAGCGGAACCGGCTTAAATACGGGTAATCAAACAATCAGCGGACTGACTTATACAGCAGCTAATCCAAAGCATGGATTTAACCTGATAGGTAACCCTTATCCTTCCTATCTGAATGTATTACCATCCATCAGTTCAAATGTTGATGGTTTAGAGCCAACCGTTTGGTATCGTACCCGCGATGCTGCAGGTTATTACCATTGCGAAACGGTAAATACTTCTGACGGTTTTGGTACCAATTCCAGCTTAACCGGTCGGGTTACGGGTTATATTCCACCTATGCAAGGTTTTTGGGTTAGAACAAAATTAAACAACCAGTCCATCGCCTTGTCTAATTCAAATCGTTCACATACCACAAGTGTAACAATGTCAGGTATTGGAACTGTGCCTACCACTCCACTGAAATCACCTACTTTAAAGAACGAAACCTATGGTTTGTTAGGTTTGAATGTGTTCAACGGAGTTACAGGTGATGAAACAATAATAAAGTTTTATTCCGGAGCTACTAATAATCTGGATGCTTACGATTCTGGTAAAATGTCGAATGGCAATGTAAATATACCTGAGTTATTTACCATTGTTGATGGTTCACAGCTTGCCATAAATACTATGAACAGCATACCTTACGATACTGAAATAGCTCTTGGATTTACAACAGGAAAATCCGGTGATTTTACTATCAACGCTTCTCTAATGAGTAATTTTGCTGAAGGAACACAGATTTTACTGAAAGACAATATTGATCCACAGAATCCGGTAATTACTGATTTGGCAAAACAATCCTATAGTTTTAATTCAGATACTACTACAAGCAATACCAGCCGTTTTACCCTAATATTCAAAGCTCCTTCGGTAGCCACAGTAATCAATCCTGAAAGTAAAGGAAATGTATGGATTTCAATCCGAAATGGACAGATTGTTGTAAATGGTACAGCAAACAGAGTTATGCTTGAAGTATTCAATTCTGTTGGTCAGAAAGTTATTTCGAAAAACCTTGGCACAACAAATATGCTGTTGAATAATAACTTAGCAGCTGGTGCATATCTGGTAAAACTTACGACCGAAGGTAAGAGCATAACCCGGAAAATAATTATTGATTGATTTTTTATAACTAAGAAAAATGTTGTTTTGTTTACAAAATTCAGGTCTCATTACTCATTTCAGAGTGATGGGGCTTGAATAGAAATTTAAACTATTAAGAACACCTGCAAGTATGAATACAACAAATAAAATTTACTCTGCACCTGAAATTAAATGCATTGAATTTGATAACCAAATCTCGTTACAACTTGAGTCCGATGCACCTATTGGTCCCGGAGAAGGTATTTCTAGTGCTCCTGAATATTTTAATAATTATCCGTTTAAAACCAATCTGATTTAATTGTACTTTTTAGGTTCTCTCTGATTATTAGTTTATTAAGGCAAGAAAGAATGTTTGTTAAATCAAGCATTCTTTCTTTTGTTACAATCAAAATACAATCATTTATATAATCACCAACAAACTCAAAATGCAAACATTTATCACCAGGCTCAACAAAAACCTCAATTGCCAATTACAAAAAATTGACATAGAAGAAACAAATCTTATCATCAAAGCACAGAAATCAATCGTATATTTAAATAATACTATAAGTAAACTCAGAACCTTTGTGCTAAATTATACATTTAAAGATGAAGAAGAAGAGATTCTGTTT
>CAIKVR010000411.1 GCA_903830915.1 uncultured Bacteroidales bacterium | reverse complement strand
GCTCAAACTTCGTTGTTCGATTCAAATTCGAATGCTGGAACTGCTGTACTCGATTTGACTTCGTGTTATTCGCGCGATGTAAACTCGTATAAACGATCATATAGGCTCGACAGGCTTCATCGGGTAATTACAGTTCAGGATAATTATTTAGCAAATGCTGACAAGCGTGTGTGGTGGACAGTTCATACCAAAGCCGCCATTTCACTTTCAACTGATGCCCAAACGGCTACATTGACACTAAATGGCAAGCAATTAAAAGCGATTATTCGCTTTCCACACAATGCTATATTTCAGATAAAATCGGCTACTTATCTCGATGGACGCACTTTTCCACTCACTACAAATTCTTCAAACTCCGGCTTTCAACGCCTTGGAATTTGCTTGCCTACGTCGAAAGTTGGGCTTATTCGGGTTGATTATCTGCCATTGGATGCTGAAAATGGAGCAAATGAACTTATTGATAACTTCGAGGGATTTTCATACACCTACGATTCTACAACTGCCGACGGTAAAGCAGAATCGATTATATCCAATCCGTTTAAAGATGTACTAAACAGCAGCAATTCTGTGTTGAAATTCACCATTAATGCTTCTGTACAGAATTTGCCTGCAGTGGTTGCACCCATTCGGGCATTTATTTCGGGGACTTCAACGAATCAATACCGTTTTTTTAAAACAAATGTTAAAGGTTCAGTTGTTGTCAATCTCCGGTTGAAACTTACAAACAGCAAGGATAATTCAACTGCCGAGTTTTTACCGTTAAAAAACATGACTCAAACAACGGGCTGGGAAGAAGTTGATTTTGATTTGAACAAAGATATTAACGGAAATTCGCAAAGTGGAAAAATGTTTGATGGATTGCAGATTACACCTGAGTTTGCAGTGAATTCCAATCCGGTAATTCTTTATTTTGATGATATAACCCTTTCAAAAACATCAGATGCAATAAACACAGATAATCTTTTCAAGACATCCATTCCGGCAAATTTGAATTATCAATACCGTACAGCCAATTCCCTAAAATTAAACTGGGATGCTTTACCAGGAGCTATTTCGTACAAAGTTTTTAATGGAACGAATCTGCTGGGAACTTCCACAGCAACTAGTTTACAGCTAAATGGACTTTCGGCTGGTACCAATTATATTTTGACTGTAAAAGGTGTAAATTTTAATGCAGTTGAATCGGATATTTCATCGTCTTTGTCCGTTGCAACCCGAATTCAAAACAAGGAAGTTGAATTGCTCGATGATTTTGAAGGAGCTACTTTCCCGTGGACTCAATTGAGTTTTGCAACTATTTCACTTGTACCGAATCCACTTAAAGACAATATCAATTCAAGCAATACGGTGATTAAAATAGACCTGAATAATCCTACGAATAACTATTCGGGGGCTAAAATGGGAAATGAACTTTTCAGCATTCCCGGATTACGCTATTTGCATCTGAAAATTTTACGTCCATCTACCACCGATATTACCAAAAATGCAAGTATCAAATTAATTGAACCAAATACAGGAATATTAACTAATGAAAAGGAAATTGTATCGCCAGTAAATACAATAGCATTAGCTCAAAAAGGCAAATGGATTGATTTTGTTTTTGATTTAGGCACAACAAATCCATCAAATATCACGTGGAACAGCTTTTTTGTAATGCCGGAGCGGATTTCAAGCACAGGTATAAATCAATCCTATTATATTGATGATGTTTTACTTAGCAATGACCCCACGGCTCTAAATGGAAATCCTGTTTCGAATGTTATCGTAACTGCTTTAGAAAAAACAAATATCAATTATGTTTCGGGTGGATTGCAAATCGATGGACTTTCGGTAAATTGTCAAGTTGAATTAATTAACCTATCGGGCAGAGTTCTTGCTCATTTTCAATCAAATAGCTCAAGTTATTTTCTGCCTGTCACAAACAAAGGTGTTTACATCCTAAAAATTCATAGCGAAAACAGTATTTTTGTACGAAAAGTTTTAATTTAAAACAAAACTATATTTTAAAAAATGATTTTAATCTGTGTATGAAAATGAAACATTTACTAATTCATATCCTGTTTTTTACCGTTTGCTTTTGCTCGGCATTGTCAGGGCAAAATATTATTTTAAAGCAAACAAACGAAACCGGCATTTACAAATCAGGCGATAAAATACGTGTAACTTTATTCCTGCATGATAAAACAGCGGATTCTGTGACCGTAAAAATTCAACGGAATTTTAGTGAGGGAAGTTTTCGATATCTAAAATATACAGGCGATTCGCTTGAGATTTTCAATGAAACACTAAAAGAACAATCTACACTTGTTTTTGAAGTCACTTCAAAATCGAAATCTGCCAGTATCGGATTAATTGTTGACCCTGAAAAGTTTAAACCTGCAACAAAGCGTCCAGTCGATTTTGAGAAATACTGGAAATCCCAAAAAAAGATATTACGGGCATTGCCACTAATTGTCAAAAGTGTTCCGGTAAAAAATACAGCAATCGGATATAGTTGTGTTGATATGGAGATTAATTGTACCGAACCGAAACCTGCTCGTGGATATTTTGCTAAACCACGATCTTCAAAACCCAAATCGTTGCCGATTGTAATTTACTTTCATGCAGCCGGTGTAAAAGGAGATTGGTGTCGTTCGGAGCCGGGCAATGCTATGCGTTATGCAAAAATGGGCAAAGGAGCGCTTAGTTTTGATTTGAATGCACATGGAATGTTGAACGGACAGCCGGATCAATATTATAATCATTTGGATAGTTTCGATTTGAATAATTATGCTCAAAAAGGACTTGAAAACCGTGACGAAATCTATTTCAGAGGAATTTACCTCCGCTTAATCCGAACCATTGATTTTCTGACAGCACAACCTGAATGGGACGGTAAAAGAATTGTAGTTATTGGTGAAAGTCAGGGTGGCGGACAATCATTCATTGCTGCCGGTTTGGATAAAAGGGTCAGCGCAGTTGTGGCAACAGTGCCTGCTATGTGTGATTGGGGTGGAACATTGGTTGGTCGTAAAGGAAGTTGGCCATATCCGTTTGCAACCAAAAATGATAAACAAAAAATGTTATCTGTCTTGCCCTATTTTGATGCAGCACATGTGCTGAAAGGTTCTAAAGCAACCATTGTTGTGGAAATTGGTCTAATCGATCAAACCTGCCCTTCATCAGCTATTTATGCAGCTCTAAATCAGGCAAAAGGAAAGAAAATCATTTTCGCTGTTCCATACCGTGGACACCATTTAACTCAAGCGGATTACAAGGAAATATGGGAGAAAACCGTCAATAAACCGAAAGAAGAATTTCTTTGTGATTATTTGAGATAATATTTGGATTGAGAATCAGAAAGGGCAAAACGATAGATTTGTATTACCCTTTCTGTTAAGTGTTTGGTATTGAATAATCAGTATTTTATAATCTGTTGTTGATTGAATTTCCTGAATTCGCTGGGTGTTAATCCTTTTTTAGACTTAAAGAAACGATTAAAATTTGGAATATTGTTAAACCCACTATTATAGCAAACCTCTGATATGGTTTTTGTAGTTTCAATAAGTTGTACAGAAGCGTGTCCAATACGTACATCATTTAAATAGTCAATAAACGATTTCCCCGTTCTTTTTTTGAAAAAATGACAAAATGAAGTATCTGTCATTCCAATCAGGTTTGCTAAATCAGCTATTGTTATTTTATTTTCGTAGTGTTTATTTATATAATCGCATGCCAAACTAATTCTTCTGCTTTTAAACAAGTCAACTTCAGGACTAAAAGTCTGACTACAGAGTATTTTTTGATTTTCAGAAACCGACATATCGTGAAGAATTGACAAGAAATCGAGGAATGAAGTGAATCCATTTTCGTTCATTAACGATTTAATTCGAGGCGCAAGCATTTGAATTGTACTATCACTAAAAGCTATCCCGCGAT
>CAIKVR010000410.1 GCA_903830915.1 uncultured Bacteroidales bacterium | reverse complement strand
ATGTTGGTTTTAAAGGCATGTTGAAAACCATTGACATGGCCGATTCATACCGATTTGCCTATTATCAGAATT
Source organism: uncultured Bacteroidales bacterium (assembly GCA_903830915.1). Classification (GTDB taxonomy): domain Bacteria; phylum Bacteroidota; class Bacteroidia; order Bacteroidales; family Paludibacteraceae; genus Paludibacter. The sequence goes on along the minus strand of CAIKVR010000410.1, from coordinate 32,958 downwards.
TTGCTTCCGGCAGATCGAAATTTGATACCAATCAACCTTATAATACCAACTGGCTAAATGAAATAACCCGAACCGGCGTAACGACCAATAATGCCATTTCATTATCAGGCGGTGAAGAAAATGTGAACTTCTATTTTGGTGCATCCCGTTATACCGAACAGGGTATTTTGAAAGGAACAGATTACAACCGCACCAATATTATCAGCAAAAACGAATATAAATTATTCAAAAACAGGTTGAAGATAACTCAAACGTTCAATTTATCAATTACAAACAACACTCCCAAACCATTAAGTGCATTTACGGCAGCCTACAAACAAGCTCCCATGATGCCTGTGAAATACGCTGATGGAAAATGGGGAATGCCTTTCCTGGATGGCACAACAAGTCAGATTGGCGTTACCGGCGACAAATTCAACAATGTTCCCAATCCTGTTGCTATGTTGGGTTACAATGTTGAAGAAAATAAGAATGTAACTCTTTTTGGAACCATTGGTGCTGAATTCAAAATCACTAATGATTTGAAATTCAACTCAAATTATGGAGCTACTTATGACACCGGACAAGGGTATACCTATACTTCAAACGAACAAAACTGGTTCAGCCAAAATCCAACAGGTACTGAGTTCCCGGATAAATACTATAGCACCCTGCAACAGCGCAGAAGCGACTTTTATGTTTGGAACTGGGATAATTACCTGACGTATACGAAAGATTTTGGCAATCACTCACTGACTGCAGTGTTTGGTATGACCCGCTCTACTTCCCGCACAAGTCAGGATTTATCGGCAACCCGTTATAATGTCCCTTCGCAATCAAATTACTGGAGTTTGGATTTATCTAAAAACGATGATAAAACTGCTCCATCCACGCTGATTTCAAATTCCAGTCAAACTCCGCTCGTAAATGTGGGATACTTTGGAAGGGTTGATTATAATTACAACAAAAAGTATTTGCTTACAGCATCGTTGAGACGCGACGGTATCAGCGACTTTCAGGGAACTAATAAATGGGGAATGTTTCCGGCAGTTTCCGGTGGTTGGGTTATCAGCAGCGAAAGTTTCTTTGAATCGTTGAGTTCGGTGGTTGATTATGTAAAAATAAGAGGTGGCTATGGCGAAATTGGTAATGGAAATGCTTGTCCATCAGTGAATCAGGTATTGTTCCAAAATGGTGCAAGTTATCCGTTTGGTGTTGGTGAAACCATTTATCCCGGCTCGTATGTGCCTTATGCGGTTGATCCAAATCTGACCTGGGAAACAACCAAAGAATTTGGCGGAGGCATTGATTTCCGACTGCTTCATCAACGTTTATCCGGTTCTATTGACCTATACACCCGCAAAACCGATAATGTAATTTTACCGGTAAAACTTCCTACAATTCTATCCCCAGACCCTGTATTTTTAAATGCCGGTGTGGTTCAAAACAGTGGAATTGAAACAGTCATAAACTGGGAAGATAAAATTGGTGAATCTCTGACTTATAAGGTGGGTGTAAATATTGCTTTAAACAGTAATGCCATTACAGAAATTTACAGCGGTTATTTTGATAAATTGACCGGTGGCGATTTAGGAAACGGACAATATACGAAGGAAATACATAAAGGCGACCCGATTGGTTCATTCTACGTGTATCAAACCACGGGTTACAATGTCGACGGAGGATTTACCTATTCTACAGGCAGAGTAAATGCAGGGTCATACATCCCCAAATACACCTACGGGTTTAATTTCGGAATTGAATACAAACATTTCGATATTTCAACCGATTGGTATGGAGTAGGTGGAAATAAGGTATTTAACGGGAAAAAAGCACAACGATGGGGTGGCGAAAACATTGAACGCAGCGAGTTGGTCAACTTTTGGATTCCATCAGCTCCGGCTCAGACCTATGCAAATCCTAGACCGTTTTCAGATACACCGCTGACTTCGACATACTATGTTGAGGATGGTTCATTCTTACGTGTGAACAACATAACCATTGGATATACAATGCCTAAAGTCGTAAAACAGATAACTAAATTACGGGTGTTTATAACCGCTACAAATCCATTCATCTTTACTAAGTATTCAGGATTTTCACCCGAATTATCAGGTTCAGACAATGGAAATCCATTGACAACGGCAGGTATCGAATTAGATGCTTATCCAACAAACAGGACAATATCAATTGGAATTAGTATTGGCATTTAAAAACTTGAGGAATAATGAAAACTATTAAAACGATATTGATTTTGACGTTCGGCATATTGCTGTTCAACGCCTGTGAAAGCGATTTAAATGTTTTACCACAGGACAAAATATCTAAAGATGATTTCCTGTCAAACGGGAGATATGCCTCAGAAGTTGTAAACTCAGCTTACAATCAAATGCTGAATTTCGAAATGTATTCCTTTGCATGGATTGGAATGACGAGTATTACGTCCGACGATGGCGATAAAGGATCTTCTTCGGGAGATGCCGGAACAGATAAGGATAAACTTGATAATCTGGCATTTGACCCAACGCTACGTTCGTTCAACGACATTTGGAAACAACGTTATTCAGGCATTTACCGCTGCAACGAAGGTATTTATTACCTCGGACAGGTAAATCTGGAATCAACTTTGAAAGCGCGCTACATAGGCGAATTAAAATTCCTGCGTGCCATGTTTTATTTCGATTTGGTTCGCTGCTTTGGCGGAGTGCCTGTTGTTGCCGATAAAATAGATTTCAAGAACGAGGAATTGGTAAATCAGGTAGTTTATACCCGCAAAACAAAGGATGAAACCTACACTCAGATTGAAAAAGATTTGAATGATGCAATTATTGTACTACCTGCTAAATACGGAAGTGCCGATGTGGGTCGGGCTACGAAAGGCGCAGCACAAGGTTTGCTCTCAAAAGTTTACCTGTATCAGGAAAAATGGAGTAATGCTTTTAGCATGGCCGGTAATGTAATTGACAGTAAGCAATATAATTTGCTGGTAAATTACGGTGATGTGTGGCGCGAAGTGGGTGAAAATGGTCCGGAATCGCTTTTTGAAATTCAGGCAACTCTTGGAAAAGGAGTTCAGGGGTATACCGATGTTCAGAGTGGTCGTGGAACACCTGATTATGGCTGGGGATTCAACACTCCAACAGTGAATCTGGCAAATGCTTACGAATCTGGCGATAAACGACGCGCAGCCACAATCATATTTACCGGACAAATCCTGTGGGATGGTTTCCAAACTCCAACAACCGGATGGACAAATCCAATGTATAATTACAAGGCTTATCAGAGCAGAACTGCAGAGACGTGGGACGACAACAAAGGCGAAACAGCCAAGAATGTCAGATTACTTAAATACAGTGATGTACTGCTCATAAGAGCCGAGTCGGCTTTCCAGATTGGAAATACCGGCGAAGCTTTGAAGCAGGTAAATAAAATCCGTACCAGAGCCGGATTAGATACATTGACCACAGTTACTCTGAGTCAGATTTATAAAGAACGTCGTCTGGAAATGGCCATGGAACACGACCGCTGGTTCGATATCGTTCGTACAGGTCAAGCATCAACAGCAATGTCTGCAGTTGGTCAGGTTTTTATTACAGGTAAACACGAATTATTTCCCATTCCGGAAGAACAAATTACATTAAGCAAAGGCATGTTAACCCAAAATCCAAATTATTAATCATTTTTATTAATCAATTTTATAAACAAACAATTTAATTATTAACTTTAAAAAAATCAAAAAAATGAAAACAACAAAATTATTTAGTATGTTGGTTGTAGCTGCAATGGCAGTAAGTCTTATCGGTTGTAAAGCTAAAGACGAACCTCTACCTCCAATTGGCGGTTACAATTCTGCCGACGAAGTGGCAAAATCTGATTTGGTAGCTTATTGGCCATTGAATGGAAATGGAATCGAATCATTATCGAGTGCAGCTCCTGCCAACAGTAAAAACGTTACGTGGACAGATGGTGTAAAAGGTCAGGCTGCCAGTTTTAATGTTGGCTTCCTTGCATATAATGCAATTGCAAATTTAGGTGCAAATTTACAAACAGGATTTACTATTAGTGCGTGGATAAAACTTACAAATAACGGAAGCACCGGATCTGTTATTTTTTCTTTATCCAGACCTAATGAATGGGCAGGAAACATTAACTTTATGTCTGAAACAGGCTGGATGAAAGCAACCAGCGACAGTTTAACAGTGAAAGGTTTAATCGTTTCAAGCACTGATTTGGGCTGGCAAGATACCCGTAACACGGTAGCAGCAAATGCAGCAGATTTAGCCGCTGGTCATATTGCTTATCCAAATAAAATTGGTGGCAAATGGGCACATGCAGTTTACACATGGGATAACACAACCCGTTTGGCTAAAATTTATGTGAATGGCGTTAAGATTTCTAATCCTGTTTGGGAACAAAGAGGTGCTGCCGGACAAACATTTGCAATGACAACTCCAACTCATCCTATTATCGGAGCATTCGAAACATTTGCTAATGGAACAACTACCGATTCATGGAACACAGGCTTGGTTGGCCAACTTGACGAAATCAGAGTTTGGAAACGTGCTTTGATTCTTTCTGACATAGGTGCATTGTACGAACTTGAAAAAGCTGGCAGATAACTTATAACTATCTATTTTACAAAACTATAAGATTAACTGTAGGTAGGTAAATTATCTACCTACAGTTTTTAATATTATGCTTAAACAACAGGCAGTAGATTCCTGTTATTGCATCAAATACAGTCAACCATACCCACTTCTGAAAATGAAATTAAAATTAGCCACACTCGTATTTGTTTTTCTAACGAGCCTGTCGTCTTGCAAACACGATTCTGAGCCAACACAGCTTACCAATGCTTACATTGAACTGGTCAGCATTAATGGTTTTTCGGTGTATAATGGCGAAAATGTATACAATATACCAACTGATTCGGTGGTGATTCGTATTGTTTTTAATACTGCTATTGACAAAAAGAAGATTGACCCAACAAAACTTTATATAAGCAATGGCATTGATACTTCTTATGTATTTCTGGCTGATACGGCTTCAAAACAATTAAATTTCCGCATAAGAAAACCATTAAACTATTATTCTACTTACACCCTTTATTTAGCCAATGGCGAAAATCTGGGAGTAAAACTCATTGATTCTTTCCAATTTTCATTTGTTACCAAACTGGATACCACTCCTAAATTCCCCAAAATTACGGATGATGAATTACTGACACTCGTCCAGAAACAAACTTTCAAATTCTTCTGGGATTACGGTCACCCCACTTCAGGTCTTGCCCGGGAACGTCTTAATTCAGGTGATATTGTTACTTTTGGCGGTTCGGGATTTGGTATCATGACCATACCGGTTGCGATAGAACGTGGCTTCATTACCCGTGTTGAAGGTCTTGCGCGAATGAATAAAATTGTGAGTTTTCTCAATCTTTCCACTACCGACAAATTTCATGGAGCTTTCCCACACTGGATGAATGGTACAACCGGTAAAGTGATTCCATTCGGCACAAAAGATAATGGAGCTGATTTGGTTGAAACCGCATTTTTTATGCAAGGACTACTCACTGTTCAGTCGTATTTCAAAAATGGCAATGCAGCCGAACAAACCTTGTGTCAGAACATAGAAACACTGTGGGAAAACGTAGAATGGGATTGGTTTCAGCAAGGCGGACAGCAAAAACTCTACTGGCACTGGTCGCCGACTTACAATTGGGATATGAACATGCCCGTTACAGGTTGGAACGAGGGTTTGATTATTTATGTACTGGCAGCTTCATCGCCTACTCATTCCATCACCAAATCGGTCTACGACAATGGATTTGCCCGAAACGGAGCAATTAAAAATGGAAAAACTTTTTATGGAACTAAGTTACTGCTGGGCGAAGATTATGGTGGTCCGATGTTCTTCGCACATTATTCTTTCCTTGGTCTCGATCCACGGCATTTATCGGATAGCTATGCCAATTACTGGACTCAAAATATAGCTCATGCACGGATAAATTACAGTTATTGTGTGGCCAATCCCCGTCGAAACTTCGGCTATAGTGCCAATTGCTGGGGCCTAACTGCAAGCGATATTCAAAACAGTTATACCGCCTCTTCGCCAACCAATGATGTCGGTGTTATTGCCCCGACAGCTGCACTTTCATCCTTTCCTTACACTCCGGTTGAAAGTATGCAGGCACTGCATTTCTTTTACTACACACTAGGTGATAAAATATGGGGAAATTACGGCTTTGCAGATGCATTCAATCTCAATTCGCACTGGTTTGCCGATTCATATTTGGCAATCGATCAGGGTCCTATCGTGGTAATGATTGAGAATTACCGCACCGGACTGCTTTGGAATCTGTTTATGCAAAATCAAAACGTACAGGCTGGATTGACCAAACTCGGATTTAGTTATTGAAAACAATTTAATCCGTAAATTTTGGGTTAAACAGTAAAAAACCAATATTTACACCAAAGTTCCACTGACTGGCTGCTGTGCTGAGATAATTTACAAAAATACCTGCTGATGCTATTTTAAAATTCAATGCCAGCGTTGTTTCAGCCATAAATTGTGATGTAGAAAATGGACTAGAATAATAAGCTGTGTTATCTGTAGCACGATTAATCGTTTGATACGGCACAAACCAATAAGCTTCTCCACGTAATTGAAGCACTTTCGTCAAATGATAAATTGGTTTCAGACCAACAGCGGCAAACTGATTAGCACAAAATGCTTCGTTGAAAACAGTTCGGGTAAAAGGCGTAGGTTGAAATGCCGGTGCATGAATCAAACTAACAGTATAATTTTGTAATAATCTTCGGGTAGAAAAAGCAGCTTCTGCATACGTACCAAGGGTAAATTTAGATGATATCGGAAAATACTGATCCAGTTTACCCCGCCACTGACCCCATAAATCAGTCATTTCAGGAACTTTCAGAATCGGATTAGAACCGGGTACGAAAGACTCCTCGCCGCCCAACAATTGCAAAGAAGTGACATGATGATAGCCTGAAGTTGGGTACATGCGGTCGTTGAGCGTGTAAGTTTCAATACGGGCAAAAGCACTCCCCAACGAGAGAACGCTTTTATCCTCTATAATTGAAACAGAACGATCCTGAATATAACGGTCAGTCAGCACTCCAAAACCCAATCCAAATTCCAACCGCCCTTTCATGCTAACCGGAAAACCCGCACTGAGCTTGGCATAAAACTCAGATTGAGTAAAATTCGCTGTTTGATTATCAGAGTAAAATGGTTGTTCTCCTTCAAAATAATCAAATTTATGCCATACAAACCCCAATTTCATATACCAGTTTTTCTGTGTAGGCACTTCAATGCGCGTTCCGAACCCCAACCCATTATAAACTTTCCCGAACTGTGCATCAATATAGGCGGTTTGAGCAAATTCTGTCAGATTTTGATAAGTGAGTCCGAAATAAGCCTGATTTGAGGTGGTTGAAGAAACATTTCCTCCCAGTAACACTTTCAGGTGATCCTGCGTTTTTACATTCAGAATCAAATCAAAATTTCCTGTAGCCGAGTTGAAAACGGCATGTGGCATTACTTCCAGTATTTTATCGTCCGAAATAAGTTTAAAATATGCTTCTTTTAAATCTTTCAACGTGAATACATCGTTTTGATAGTGAAAAACCTGCTCTACATACCGCTTTTGCAGGCTATCAATCCCTTCCACAATTACCCGTTGAAATTTTAGTTCCGGAAAACGACCTTTGAAATCCTTTCTTCGTTGAGCAATCTCCTGAGCAGAAACTCTTCTGCTAACGCGTGCTTTAATTTCATCAATATGCTTCATGGTAGAGTCATAGCCCATTTGAACCAATTCGTCAACCTTATTAAAATCGAAAAGCCTGACATTGGTGGTCTCAAATTTAAACATAAAACCATCTTTAGCAGGAATACTATAATTAGTTCGTGTCATTATCATGTTTTCTATTTGCATGATAATATCCCGTTGATCAGGCCTTCGTGGATTATGAGCAACTACACTGCCAATTACAAAATCGGGATTAAAATCTTTTCTCATTACATCCACCGGAAAATTATTGAAAATCCCACCGTCAAACAGCAAGCGATTATCAATCGTAATGGGCTTAAACATAAATGGGTAAGTCATGGAAGCCCGAATGGCATCTCCCAACACGCCATAGCGGAAAACAACCGATTCTTTGTTGTAAATATCGGAAGCAACACATCGAAACGGAATAAAAAGTTTATCAAAATCGCCACCACACACCGCATTAGCTTGCGACGAAAAGGGCAAATAAGCATAATTCATCTGGCGTGGAGAAACTATGTTAGTAGGAAGAACGGCCGATTTAAGACTGATTGAATCAATATTGTTGATATTAAACGGAATTTCGACGAAATTAGGTTTCGGGTCGGCATTTCGGAAAAAATATTTGTAATTGGTTTCTATTTCACCTGTTGTCCAGCGTTTGAAATCGTTCGATTTAAGAGTCTGTATCATTTCATCGGGACTATAACCCATCGAATACATCCCTCCCACAATGGCTCCCATTGAAGTGCCGCTCACATAATCAATCGGTATACCGTTCTCCTCCAACGCTTTAATGATACCAATATGTGCGATGCCCTTTGCTCCGCCTCCACTTAGTACCAATCCTACTTTCTGTGCAGATACCGAAATTATTGCAAAAAGTAAAATAAAAATGATGCTGATTTTTTTCATTTTTTCAATACAAGAACTAATTCATGGTAAAATTACAAAAAAACAATCTAATAGAATAGTGATATACAAATTATTAGTGTTAGATTGATTATCTTTGAATTGCAAAATAAATATGCACTCTTATAAAACAATATCAAATTTAAAACGTTTAATTTCCCGATAACGAATTCAATTTACAAATTACAATTATAACACAATATGAAATTAGGTTTTGCACTGGTTGCTTTTTCTATAATCACTCTTTTAAATGGATATGTGCTTTGGCGCGGATGGCAGGCACTTCCAGCTTCTTCTTTTTCCCGACAGCTGTTCCTGATTGTTGCAATATTTATGTTTTTGTGCATGATGGGTGGAATGATTTTCGGGCATCTGTTACCCCATTATTTTGTCAAAGTTATTAGTCTCACCGGATTTACTTACTTTATCATCGTTGCCTATCTTTTTATAAGCTTTTTGGCGGTAGATATTGTTCGCATTGCCAATTATTTTATTGGTTTTGCTCCGGCAGGTATGGCTGTTTTCCGTTTTTGGGCATTGATAACTACTTTTGCAGTTACTTTTATTGCTTTGATTTATGGTAACTACAAATTTAAACACCCCGAAGTGGTTACGCTAAATCTCTCAGTTGACAAACCTACTCAGAATAAAACGCTTAAGATTGTAGCTGCAAGTGATATTCATTTGGGAATAACGATTGATAAAGACCGTTTAAAAAAGTACGTTCAACTTATTAATAATCAGCACCCTGATATTGTATTACTGGCAGGTGATATTACCGACCGATCAATTGTTCCGGTTATTAATCAGCACATGGACAAAGAATTACGCACTATCAAAGCTCCACTCGGAGTGTATGCCATAAGCGGTAATCATGAGTTTTACGCAGAAACTATTAATGCTGCTGCCGATTATCTGAAAAAAGCAGGAATCACTTACCTTCGCGATCAGACAGTTTTGATAGGTAAGGATTTTTATGTGGTTGGTCGTGACGATAAAACCAACCATCAACGCAAAGAACTAAATGAATTAGTAAGCGGTTTAGACCATAGCAAACCTATTATTTTGCTTGATCATCAACCATTTAATCTACACGAAGCCGAAGAAAACGGCGTGGATTTACAAATCTCGGGACATACACACAATGGACAGTTTTTCCCCGGAAATTTACTGGTCAAAAAAATGTACCAACTGGGCTATGGCTATATGAAAAAAGGAAAAACTAACTATTATGTTTCCTCCGGACTTGGGCTTTGGGGACCGCAATACCGCATTGGTACACAGTCGGAAATAGTGCTGATAAATTTGAGATACTGAAAACCGAAAACACTTTAGTTATTTCAACAAAATAAGTTTTTTCGAAATTATTGAACTTCCAACAGTAAGTTTGTAGAAATATATCCCATTTCTGAAGCTTGATGCATCCCATGTTAATTCATAAGTTCCAGCTGGTTTCTTTTCATTTACTAATGTTACAAGCTCTTTTCCTGTAAAATCAAATATGTTAAGTGTGACAAATTGATCTTCAGGAATTGAGTATTTGATATTAGTTGCCTGATTAAACGGGTTCGGATAATTTTGTTCAAGTTCAATTGAATTTTGGTTTGGTTGTACTTCCTCCTGAATTGCGGTACTGGTAGTTATACTTACATCATCAATATAAAGATATGACCACACGCTGTTTGCTGCTTCTGCTTTAAAAATTACTTGTGCAGTTTGACCTGATAGCGAACTCATATCCACATAATATTGAGTCCATTGGTATAAATCATTGTATTGACATAAATAGCTTGAAGAAATTACCTGATTGTTGATTATTATAGACGTTTTTGCTCCAACCCAAAGTCCTCCACATTCTGAAGTATTTGCAGACCGTGTTTGAACAAAGAATGAAAGATAAAGTGGCTTATAATTTGGTAAGGTAATAGTTTGATAAATAGCGTTGACATCATAACTGAATCCACCAATTCTTGCCATCCAGTTGCCCGATCGAGGAATAACTACAGGTGTTATTTCCGAAGAACTTAAAGCAGAACCGGTTGAAATTAAAGTGTAATTCCCCTGCGAATATTCAGTCCATCCATTGTTACGACCTGCCTCAAAATTACCATTTATAATTTGAGAGGGTGTTTTTAGCACAAAAATGCTAAGGATCAAATAAATTAATAATATTCTATCGGTTTTCATATCTCTAATTTTTTAGTTTAGCCTAAAGTTGAAGTTTTTTAATTCAAAAAAGATAAAATACAAGAGCATTTAAGAGTTTCTACTCTTTTTGAAATTTTAAAGAGTCAGGCATGAATGCCTGACTCCAAATTTTTAACCGTTAAACAGTTTTTTAATCTTTAACGCATCGAATATTCAAACCAACCTTTTTTAATGTCAATCCTTGCATTGCGTAAACAACTCCGTTGTCTAAATTCAATGAATATGCATCAGAAGGATTTGACAATGTAGATGTCCACCAACCTGAAAGAGTGCCAGCATATTCAAATTTTCCATTATATCTCCATCCATTCATTAACCCGCTAAATCCGCTAAGATTATTTGAATAGCAATCGTTGCTCAAAAAAGTTTCTGATTTCATTTTTTCACCAGCTACTTCAGCTCCACCAAGGTAAGTTAATAATGTTGTTAGATCACTGTTAGTAGGTACATGCCAGCCTACAGGAGCAATGTTTCTGCTATCTGAAGCTGCAAACCAATTGTAAAACATCCCTGCTTTTGATGAATTACCATAATTGGAGTATGCTCCGTATGTGGCATTAATCCATGTCAAAGAATCAGGAACATTGATAATTGCTTCGCCATTCCTGTAGTGAGTAGTTCGCAAGTCTTCCATCATCCATGTTTGATTTCCAATTGTGATTGTATTATAGGTATTTCCATCAATATCTGTAATTGTACCTGTTGCCAAATGGTTGGTTGTAAAAGTAGGTTTGCAAATTTGAATTTCACCATAACTTGTACCAACACTATTCGTTGCAAAAGCTCTGTAATAATAAGTTGTGGCAGGAGTTAAACCCGTAATTGAACATGTAAAAGTTCCAGTACCTGTACCTTGAGAAATTTTACTGTTAGCTATTGTTGGATTAGCCGATGTACTCCAACAAACTCCCCGGGCAGTAATAGAAGCACCACCATCACTGGTTATATTTCCACCCCCTATTGCTGTTGTTGAAGTAACTGACGAAATTACTGAAGTGATTAAAGTTGGAAGTGATACATCATCTCTGACACAACGAACTGAATTACCACAAATTTTCGATGCAATAGTATGAGTTAAATCAGGGTTTTGATAGAATACATATCTAATATTTTGAAATGTAGGATCATTAATTTCGGTTGATGACCACCATTGACAAAGCTTTCCTAAATTGTAATATGTGCCTCCTACATTTCGAAAACCAGTTGGAAGTGCATTAAAAAAAGACTTGTCGTTAATGGATAAATCATTACCAATGCTACCAATAACTGTTGATGAAGTCCAGTCTGACTTTGCAGCTAACGATTTTGCAAATTTATTACCTGTTGTTGTACCGTCATAATTAAATCCGTTAGCTATCAGATATGTTTCCAATGAATTCCAGTCATCATCAGTTGCTACGTGCCATCCTAATGGTGCTATATTTCGGGTATCTTTTACTGCATAATAATTATACAACCTACCAAACTTTGTTATTGAATCACTATTTAATGAGTTGTTATAAGCGCACTGTGCTCCATTCGTCAAAATTATCCATTCTGAATTATTAGTAACATTAGGAATTGGATCGCCATTGCGATATTTTGTCGTTCGCAAATCTTGAACCATCCATTCCTTTGTACCAATTTTTACTGTATTATACACATTACCCTCGATGTCTGTAATGGTTTGATATGAAATATTTAATGTTTTAAACTCAATAAGATCACCATATCCTGTTCCGGCACTATTTGTAGCATAAGCCCGAACGTAATAAGTGGTATTTGGGATTAAACCGGTTAGTAAGCTACTGAAAATATCTGTTGTGCCACTTATAACGGTTTTAGTAGTTAAATCTATTGTTGGGCTTGCCTGAGTGCTCCAACAAAAACCTTTTGCTGTAATATCAGCACCACCATTACTTTCTATTTTACCATAAACGGATGCACCTGCGGTTGAAAGTTTATTTATACTATCAGTTTTAACTGTTGGGATTATTACAGATACTGTATTATTTTCAACAATTATTTCATTACTGTATCCTGTTCCAATTGTATTGGTGGCAAAGGCACGAACATAATATTTTTTTCCTTTTTCAACTACAAGATTTAGTAGCATATTGCTTGGATCGGTGGCACGAACAATATTATCGGCTAAAGTTGGAGTTGGTTTATCGCTCCAGCAAATACCGCTTTGCCAGGATGTGGTATTGTTATATCTTAAAATTGGTTCGTTGCCATAATCTGTAATTCTCGAAAGTATTTTAGCCACATTTTCGGTAAGAGAATACAATTCGGTAGTGAGCGCTGGAGCAGAAGTCTTGTAATCGTTCTTTATACAACGAACCGAGAAACCGAAATCATACGTATTCCATTGTCCATACCGTTGTCCTTCTTGTAGATAGCTATTGTCATACTGAAGACCCTCATTATAGGCACATGCTTGATACTTTTGATAAACTGCATTACTTGCATCGGTTGAGGTCCACCATGCAGTTGTATTACCAACTCCATAAAATGAACCATCAGAGCTGCGAACTCCAACAGGAATTGCTGAAAATCCTGTAATGTTGTTTTTTGACTGATTATTGCCGGGAGCACCTTCAACGGTACTTTCAGTCCATCCAAATGATGATGCAATTGTTTTAGCCAGTTTATTTCCAATTGTTGCTGCTGAGCCATCATAGTTGTAACCGTTGTTTTTTAGATAGTCAATCAGTTGAAGCCATTCCGAACCTGAAGCTACGTGCCAGCCTATAGGAGCAATATTGCGTTGATCACTTACGGCAAACCAATTATACAATTTCCCGTTTATAGAATCCTTTGCCGAATCGTTGTTGTAGTAACACCAACCCGGGGTTTTGGCAGTATAAAGCAGGTTTCCCCATTCGGTTTTGTCCGTAATATTTTTTATACTTTCGCCGCTTCGGTATTTACTGGTACGCAGGTTTTCGACCATCCAGGTTTGAGTACCAATTGTTATCCAATGATATACATGACCTTCCATATCGGTGGTGGTGCCAAACGCCTGTGGTTTAATGAAAGTAATCCTTTTAATTTCATTGATGCCAAATTTCACAAATGAAGAATCGAACTTTACCACATATAAAGAATCCTGAGCATGAATATATGCACTTAGTAGCAAGAATGCTAAAATTAATTTTGAAATTGTTTTCATAATATTATTTTTTTAATTTTTAAAGAATTTGACTGTCAATGGTTCATTCACTCTTAGCACCCTACAGAGGTAAAGACCTGAATGTAAATTTGATACCAAAATTGAATTCGAATTTTGTCCTTCAGAAAAAGTAACGCATTTCTGAATCAGAATTTTACCCTGCAAATCGAGTATTTGAACTGTAACCGATTCATTCACTGAATTTTCAAGAGTCAGATTCAGATAATCTACTGCAGGATTTGGATTAATAAGCAGATGATTTTTGGAATTGTTTCTAACTTCATTTACTGCAGTTAAATCCAGGGAACTAAAATCAACTGATTTTACATTAGCATATAAAAAGGAATACTGAGTTGCATCCTTTTTAAGAATATTCATTTGTCCATTTGCGAACGAGATGGACTGTACGGTTTTAAGGCTCAAAGTTGCTTTTTCGCCATTTACCGTATTCACAATAATCACTGTTTGTTGTATCGGATTGGTTGTCTGCCCATTGGCAAACATAACAACCCAAACAAATAGCAATAGCCAAATAGGCTTTAATCCGGGGTTTTTTGTTTTCATATATGTGTTATTTTAAAGATTAGTACTTCTGCAAAATTATTGCAGAAACAATGCCATACCAATACCCATTTTGCGGTATTTTTATCGTAATCAAAGATGATTCATCATTTTTATATGTTTATTTTCAGACACATAGAAACGAAAAAGCAGTAAAGAGTGAACCTTACTGCTTTTTCCGATGTGAAAGTTGAAAACTTAGGATTTGATTATTTTTAGGATTGTATTTAGACCATTTTCTTCAGTCACATTGACCAGATAAATTCCCTTTGCAATTGATTCTAACTTAATAAGCCCATTCTCAGGAATCTGTCCTTTGAAAACAGAGGTTCCATTCATATTCAATACATTGAAGGTGCATTTCCCCTGTAACCCTGCAAAGTGCAATTCATTTGTTGTTGCATCAAGGTATGCTCTTAGGATATGATCCGAAACCGGATTTACTGCGGTTACGGTATTGTTTATTGAAATTACCTTTTCCTGCGAATTTACAATCATATTCAGTATCAACTCATTCGTCAGATTAGATTTCAGTGGAATAGTCATTATGGTTGTTCCGTCGGTTGGTGAAGTGGCAGTTGCCAGAGCTACTTTATACCCTTCGGTGTTTATGTTTTTTGCCTGAATCATCGAAGAAGATATCAACGGTTTATCCAACATTGCAATATCGCCGGTTATGGAAAGATTCAAGCCAACCAGGTTGCCATACGATCGGAATACAATCTTTGAGTTTTCGAGCGTTGCTGTTACATCGGCATCGGCTGCTGATTGAACTTTCCTCAGGGCAGGCACTTTATTGAGACTTGCTTTTTCGGCAGGGAACGAATCAATCAAATCAACCGATTTTTTCAGGATTAACCCTGCATCGTAAGCAGTTACAGAATGATTTCCATCCACATCGGCCACATCCATTCTCAGTGCTTCCCATGGCAGCGGATCATCTACGGGCAATGGATTTAGTCCCACCGATTTGATAAGTGCCAGCGAAGCATCGTACGACTGTACTTCCTGATTGTAATCCACATCGCCGTAAGCAATGATTTCAATACTACCTTTACGGATACTGTCAGTTCGGGTTGAATTCATCAGGAACTTCGTGAAATCAGGAGTGGTTACACCCGAATTATGTAAACTAAACTGCAGATTTATCAGGCTGCCTTCACCCCTCAGGTATTCGTCCGACATATATCCCACTTTGAGTACACCCGGCGTGTTACTGTTTACAATTACCGAACCTGAACTGGTCATCAGCGTGTCGGTATTATAACTCTTGTATTTCAATCTGATCGGGTCATATTTCAGTTCAAACTGATACGCTGAAATGTAATCATCTTCAAAAACAACTGCTGATTTAACCGGAATACTTATCTCTCTGCTTGTCAGTTCACGGACATTGTCGGTTTGAATGCCTCCGTAGGTTCTCTTTTCAATGGTTTGGAAATCTTTCCACACATCAGCCTGACGGTATTTTGCTAATGCTGATTCTCTCACATACAATTTACAGCTGGCTCTGCTAACTCCACTAAAAGTTGTAGTATTGATGGTTACAGGATTATAAGGATATGCATAAATTGCCCGAAGACTATAGCAATCGACAAATGCATCATCTCCAATCGTAGTAACAGATGTTGGAATATTGATACTTGTTAAACTTCTGCAATTTCTAAAAGCAGCCATTCCAATAAAAGTTACTGAAGATGGGATATTGAGCTTCGTTAAAGCGCTACCATAAAAAGCATAATGTGCGATTGAGGTAACTCCTGAAGGAATTGTGATACTTTTTAATCCACTGCAATATTCAAATACTCCATCACCAATCGATTTCACTGAAGATGGGATATTAATGCTGGCTAAACTGGTGCAACCATAAAAAGCATAATTCCCAATTGAACTTACTAATGATGGAATCGTAATACTTTTCAAATTGGAACAATCCCGAAAAATATATGAACTAATCGAAGTTAACGAGTTTGAAAGTGTTATACTACTAAGAAAATGACAATCTGAAAAAGCAGATCCTCCGATCGAAGTAACTGAATTTGGAATAGAAATGCTTTCCAAACTGGTACAATAATAAAAAGCATAATCTCCTATAGAAGTAACTGAACTTGGAATAGTAATGCTTTTCAAACTGGTACAATAATTAAAAGCATAATCTCTGATCGAAGTAACTGAATTTGGGATATTCATATTTATTAAACTACTGCAACCGGAAAAAGCATAATATCCAATCGATTTAACTGAATTGGGGATAGTAATGCTTTCCAAACTGGTACAATTATAAAAAGCTTGATTCCCTATTGAAGTAACTGAATTTGGAATATTCATATTTATTAAACTCCTGCAATACGAAAAAGCATTATGCCCTATTGAAGTTACTGAATTTGGAATATTCATATTTATTAAACTACTGCAACCGGAAAAAGCATAATCTCCTATCAAAGTAACCGAGGTTGGAATAATGATGTTTGTTAAGGATGTGCAATTATAAAATGCAGAGTCACCAATAGCACTAACATTATATTCCCAATCCTGAATAGTAACTTTTGCAGGAATAGAGATATTACCCGAGTAAGTTCCCTGTGCTACTGCAACTTTAGTATTATCCAATACTTTGTAATTTAATCCATTTGCAGTGTATTTCGTTCCTATAGTACCACCCATTTCCTGTATGTTGACGAAATCTTTCCATAAAGTGGCTGCCTGATACAAGTTTTTTGTTCCTGAAATTACTTTCAGCGTACAGGATGATTTGGTAACACCTGTAAACACATTGCTGTAAGAGCTTAGTGAGATTGGTGTAGCCATACAAGCAGTGATTGTATTTAAGCCGGAACAAAACTCAAAAGCACCATATGTAATAGCCCTTAACGAAGCCGGAAGTGTGATTTTTGGCACTCTGTAACAGCTTGCAAATGCTTCACTTCCGATGGAATCCAACCCCGATGGTAAGGTGATTTTTGTGAGTTGTGTACATGCAAAAAATGCTTTTTCAGCAATAGTCTTCACTGTTTCGGGAATAATTACACTGTCGGCTTTAGCGGTTGGACATTGTATCAACACCGTTTTTCCTTTGTCATACAATATCCCATTCAAACCTGAATACTGCGTATTGTTTGCATCTACGTCGATGGAATTTTTGCAAGATGATAAAAATGCCGTCCTGCCAATGCTCGTTACAGAAGCCGGTATATGTACCGACACAAGCTTTGAGCAATTATAAAAAGCATCTACCCCAATGGTAGTTACACTTTCGGGAATAGTTATTTCGGGTAAATTCATACAACCATAAAAAGCAGCTCCTCCTATCGAAGTTATTGTGGACGGAAGGGTAACACTTTTTAAGTTTTGACAAACATAAAAGGTTCCGGGTTCTATTGTTGAAATTGACGAAGGAATAGTAATGTTTTGTAGTATGAGACAACCTGAGAAAGCATTATTTCCTATCGAAGTTACGGATGATGGGATAGTAATACTTGACAAAAGGTAGCAATTATAAAATGCGGAACGACCTATCGAAGTTACCGAAGATGGTATATTAACGCTCTCTAAGTATCTACAATCGTCAAAAGCATGGTTTCCTATTGTAGTGATAGTAGAAGGAAGCGCAACGGACGACAGATTCCTGTTATTGTAAAATGCAGAATCTCCAACGGCTGTTACATCTAAATCTATTTCAAAAATGTTAACTTTAGCCGGTATTATGATGCTGCCTGTATAGCTACCATGAACTACTGCAACCGATGTAGCAGTAATTTTTTTATAATTAATGCCATTTACAGTATAAGTATTTCCAATAGTACCACCCATTTCCTGAATATTGGTAAATTCGTTCCAGATAGTAGCTGCCTGATACAAACTTTTTGTTCCGGGCTTCACTATTAATGTACAATAATCAGTTAGAACATTTGTAAACACACGACTCCATGATGTAAGCGGGAGAGGTGCGGGAGTGTATGATGTGACAGCCATCAAACCGCCGCAATACTGAAAAGCATTATCAGAAATAATCCTCAGTGAAGCCGGAAACGCGAGTTTTGATATACTACTGCAACCCGAAAAAGCTGCATACCCGATTGAATCCAACCCTGAAGGCAATTTGATTTTCGATAGTTCATGACAGCCTGAAAAAGCAACTTCGCCAATAGTTTTTACGGTTTCGGGAATAATAACACTGTCGGTTTTGGCGGCAGGGCATTGCATCAGTACCGTTTTCCCTTTGTCGTACAATACTCCCTCCAGACTTGAATAAGTTGGGTTTTCGGCAGCCACTTCCAGAAATTTTCCTCCATCGTAAAATGCTCTGGCACCAATATGGGTTACCGAAGCCGGAATATGAAAAACGGGTATATTCTGGCAATAAACAAAAGCTCCATCACCTATACTGGTTACTGTTTCGGGAATGGTCAGATTGGTCAGATTGCTGCAGCTATTAATCGCACCATCGCCTATGGTTTTCAACGAAGAGGGTAAGGTAAGTGTTCCGGTTAATCCGGTGCAGAAGTACAAGGCATAATTTCCAATTGATTCAATGCCTGAAGCTAAGTTCAGAGCTGTTAATCCGGTACAATTCATAAAAACGCTATCGCCAACAGCGGTAATATTAAAATTGGTACTCAGATAATTTACCGATGCAGGAATGGTGATGCTTCCCGTAGAAATACCTCCCTTGATAACTTTGGCCGCATTGGCACCAGTTATCTGATACTTGATCCCGATATTTGTAAACTCGGTTCCCACTGCTGTACTCATTTCTACAATTTTGCTGAAATCCTTCCAGCCGGTAGCCGCCTGATAAAGCGATTTTGTGCCAACAGGTACATAAAGCGTACAAGTTGATTTATTGACATTATAAAACACATTGGTGGTTATGGTCAACGGATTACTTTTGTAACAATAAATGGATTGCAGACCGGTACATTCGTACCAAGCACCATCGCCAATACTTGTTACTGAAGATGGTATATTAATAGAAGTAAATGAACTACAATAATTAAATGCCCTGATTCCAATACTCGAAACAGATGCCGGTAACGTTATATTTGACATCTGCATACAGGTACTAAAAGCATAATCAGCAATTGTAGTGAGTGATGTTGGCAAATTGATTGTACCCAACGTATTACCCGCAAAGGCATTGGTGCCAATACTAATCAAGGTATTAGGTAAAGTTATTCCCGTAATGGATGAAGTTTCAAAGGCAGAATTCCCAATGGAAGTAACCGTGTAAACTGTTCCATTGTTGGATGTAGAAGCCGGAATTACCATATTACCGAAATAATTGCCACTTGCTGAAACTTTCACGGTATTGGAACCTGTAGTTTCGTACCTTATACCTCCGGTTTCAAAATACGGTAAAGGCTCACCACCCATTGGTTGAGCTATTAATTGAAAGGCTGAAAGCAAAATCAGCAATGTCAGTGAAGTCCGTTTCACCAACGCTAAAATTCCTCCATACTTGTATATAGGAGTAAGTTCCATATCAACACTTTTTTCTGTACCTTCCTTTTCGGAAGTCGAGTGTAAAACCTGTGTCAATCCATCCTGAGACTGAGTTGTACAAATTGTTTTCATAAATTATTATTTTAAAGATTAGTATTATTGTAATCGTATTTTTGTGAGTATTTATCACTTACAAAATTATTGCTGCTATCAACTTTCAACAATACCCATTTTCAGGTATTTATCATCTAAAATAAATGTCTAATTTTGTGATATTAAAATTGACACATTATGAAAAGATCATTTATTATTGTCTTTGCCCTGTTATCAGGCTGTTTCAGTTTATTGGCTCAAACCAATATAGATTCACTCGAAAAAGTTGTTGCAGGTTCCTCGCCTGACATCAATAAAATCAAAGCATTGAATATTCTATCGTATGAATATTTGTTTACCGATAGGAAAAAAGCAGATAAATGCATGGTTAAACTTGAACAGATAGCCAAAGAAACGAGTCAGGCACTGATTAAAGCCGAAGCACTGCGGGCTATTGCTGATCAGTACACTGACCTGGAAAACTATGAGAAAGCCGGCGAATATTATCGTCAGGCAAAACAACTGTTTAAAACTATAAATACCGAAGCCGGTCAAATCGGTTATGCCCGCACTTTGCTCAACATGAGTATTATACCACATATTCATGGTGATTTCAACGAGGCAATTCTGACTTATTCTGAAGCTGAACCTATACTGCGAAAATACAACCAAAACCGCTTCCTGATAAACCTTTACAATAAGAAATGTGATGTATTTGAACAGTTAAAAGAATGGAAAAATGCGTTGGTTTATGCAGAGAAAGCCATGAAACTATGTGAAAAAACCAACGATTACGAAAATCAGGTACGCAGCATGTACACTTATGCTGCCAATTGTCCTGACAGTAAAAAAAGCATTGAATCCCTGAATCGGGCATTCAACTTAATTCAGCTACATAAACTGCCTGACTGGCTTTTGTTCTAC
The DNA here is from genome assembly GCA_903830915.1 of uncultured Bacteroidales bacterium. Lineage (GTDB taxonomy): Bacteria > Bacteroidota > Bacteroidia > Bacteroidales > Paludibacteraceae > Paludibacter. The sequence continues at coordinate 11,893 of CAIKVR010000410.1, read as the reverse complement.
TATTATTTTGACTATGGAAACGTGCTAAATAAACAAAAAAATTACCCTCAGGCATTAGATATGTATGAAAAAGCCGAGAAACTGGGATTCGACTTACGTGAAAAAATGGGACCACGAGTATCTAAAATTCAGGTTTTGATTTTGATGAAAAATTACCATCAGGCACAAACCATGCTCGATACCTTGTTGGTTACCGCCCGCACTAATAACCTGAAAGTACAGGTCAGAGATATTTATAATCTTCAGATTTCGCTCGATTCAATTCATGGGGATTTCAGACAAGCTTTTCTTTTGCTTCAGAAGAAAAACTCACTCAACGATTCATTACTTACCGATGAAACAAAAAAACGGGTTGATTATCTGAATGTAAAATACCAGTCGGCTCAGCGTGAAGCCACCATTCAGCAACTATGCGATGAAAAGAAAATTCAGCTTTTCTGGATATACGGCTCACTTGCCGGAGTTATTTTACTGGCTGTTATTTTGGTATTTATTTATAAAAATCAAAAGAAAAAACGCCGGATAGCTGAACAGCAAATTGAACAGCTCAAGAAAGAAAAACAACTCGAAGCCACTCAAGCTGTACTCAAAGGTGAAACCACCGAACGTACCCGCATTTCGCGAGAGTTACATGATGGGTTAGGTGGTCTGCTTTCAGGAACTAAACTAATACTCAACAATATGAAAGGAAATGTGGTATTAACAGAATCCAGTGTCAATCAATTCGACCACGCATTAACGCTGCTTGATACTTCAATAACGGAACTTCGCCGTGTTGCTTACAACATGATGCCCGAAAACCTGTTGCATTTCGGATTTAAAAAAAGCCTTAGAAGAATTTTGCAATGGTCTGAATAAAGGAACAGGCACTTCCATACGGTTCTCGTTTTTTGGCGACGACAACCGTTTTGATTTAAACACTGAAGTTATTGCATTTCGGATTGCTCAGGAATTGATTAACAATGCTTTGAAACACGCCCAAGCTACAGAAATCAACATTCAACTGGTACAGGAGCCCGAACGTGTAAGTCTTACTGTGCAAGATAATGGTAAAGGATTTAATATGAATGACATTGATGTAAACAAATCTTCGGGATTGCGCAATATCCGTTCGCGAATCGATTCTTTAGGTGGCCATTTCTCGATCGATTCTGAAGTCGGGCAGGGAGCTGAAATGACCATTGAATTTGGGGTTAAACCTTTGTAAATTAAGTCGTATGATTAAAGTATTTATAATTGAAGACCATCCGATTGTGATTGACGGTATTAAAACTTTGGTAAACGATTCCGGTATTGCAGAATTTATTGGTTTTGCCAAAACAGCGGCAGAATCGCTAAAACTATTAACTTCTACTTCAGCTGATGTTATTTTATTGGATATCAATTTACCCGATATGAGTGGAATTGAACTTTGTAAAATCATTCATTCTAAATATCCACAATTGAAAATTCTGGCACTAACCACCTTCCTACAACGTGATTTTGTAGATAAAATGCTCGAAAACGGGGCAATGGGTTACGTATTGAAAAACGCTCCGGGCGAAGAAATTATAGATGGAATTTGTACTGTTGCAGAAGGCGGGAAATTTATTTGTGAAGCTGTCAACCTACTTATAAAGAAACAGGATAACGATACGATGTTCCTATCGCGTAGGGAAATACAAATTTTAAGTCTGATTGCTGCCGGAGATACAACCAAAGAAATTGCCGATAAGCTGTTTATTAGTGTTTTCACAGTTGAAACTCATCGCAAAAACCTGCTCACCAAACTAAATGCGCGCAACATGGTGTCACTTATCAAAATTGCGATGGATTATAAGTACATTTGATATTTACAGTTATTATGTTAATTATTGTTGTTTTGTTACCTATAAAAACATAAAACCCACACAATCATCTGATTATGTGGGTTTTATGCACTTATTTAGCTTACCAAACGTACCCGAAGCGGGACTTGAACCCGCACAGCCGTGAAGCCAAAGGATTTTAAGTCCTTCGTGTCTACCATTCCACCATCCGGGCGTGATAAACTAATAAATGTGAGCGAAAAACGGGGCTTCCCGATAGCAATCGGGATAAACTTCTCGTCCCGTTCTACAGTATTTCCAATTTTTCAAATGAGCGAAAAACGGGACTCGAACCCGCGACCCCGACCTTGGCAAGGTCGTGCTCTACCAACTGAGCTATTTTCGCAGAATTTTTAAAGAAATCTACTCCAAAATACTACTACTTTGTCATCGATTTCTATATCGCTTTTCTCTTAAAGCGGGTGCAAAGATAAGCTATTTTTTTAATCTCAGAAATATTTCGTGCAGAAATTTGAGATGGATAATGATAATTTCTTAAAACTAACTCTCTTTTTCAGGTTATTTATTATTATAAATCAGTCTTTTCCGTAATCTGGATGCGGGAATATTGATCGATTGATTAATATGTGGAATAGTATCTGTAAAACTTCCTTTCAAATCTTTATTGTCTGAAGTCTTTAGATTGAAGATTATTTGATATTTATCTCCGCTTTTGCTTACCGTAAAAGACCCTCCGGTAATCAGCTTTTGTATTGACATATTCGGATTTCCTTCGTAATACGAGATAGTTGAACCAATCTGAAAGACTTGATTATCAACTGTATCATTAAGTCCCGGAGCAACAGAATTTAGCACAACAGAATCCCTGATATAATAGATTCCTGTAGGCAATGTATCTGACTTTGGTACAAATATGTCCTCCAAAAACAAAAATTGACCGGTACCGGTTAGATAACCAATACTGTTAATTTTCAGAGAATCGGAAAAAAGCGAGAGTGAGATTACATTGGTATTTGGTATTTTTGGATAATAATTTCCAAATAATTCTGCATAAGCCCACTTGTAAGTAGGATTTGTATTATATACATATGGGGGATTAAGCTGACCTCCAACACAGGATGTTAGTAAAAAAAACAAACAGGTTATCAGGAAATTATTAATTTTCATTTTATCCAAAAGCTATTGAAAATAACGTCATTAATTGAAAAATGTTGTTTGAAAAACTAATCATTCTGATTTTCATTGGTATGAATATAGCGTACCGGATATAAAGCCGTAAAAAATCCCATTAGCAAAACAGTACCAAAAACAAGCAATAAATCAGGAAGTTTTGTAACTACCGGATAGGCATTTACCACATATCCCGTTCCGAGTTTTAGCAGCCCAAAATATTCCTGAAGCAAGCATAAAGTTGCGCCAAGCAAGGTTCCGGCAATAGCACCCACCAACGAAATCATCCATCCTTCAAACAAAAACACACGTTTAATAAGTTGGTTATCAGCTCCTAAATTTCGTAAGGTTTGAATATCAGCTTTTTTATCAATAATCAGCATTGAGAGCGAACCAATAATATTGAAACTGGCAATGAGCAGAATGAAACTGAGAATGAGGTATGTGATCCACTTCTCAATTTTCATAATTTTAAAGAAACTTTCCTGCTGTTCATACCGGTTTTTCACCTGAAAACGTTCGCCCAAAATTTCTTTTATTTGTTTTTGTACTTCATCGCTTTTATATCCGGATTTAATTTTAAGTTCGATAGCCGAAACCTTATTTTGTTGATATTCAAATAAATCGCGTGCAAGTTCGATAGAAACTAACACATAATGGTCATCGTATTGCAACTGTTTCACCGCAAAAATTCCCGATACAAATGTGGCTACCTGATTAAAACTGGTTTCTGGACGTACCAAATTAATTTTGCCAGTTCGTTTAGGAGCATAAATATAAAGTGGATCGATAAAATGCGCACTAAGTCCGAGCGTACTTGCAACTCCAATTCCTGTAACAGAACGCTGAAAAGCACCATCATAGGTTCGGAATTTCCCATCGTACATAATGCTGTCAATACGAGTCATTTTCTCAAAATCCTTACCGACTCCTTTAATTGATGCCGGCATTTGCTTGTCTTTAAAGCGTAATAGGGCATTCTCTTCAATCACTTCGGTAAAATATGCAACCGATTTCAGCTTGCGTACATCATTGAATTCCTTCGAATTTAGGTCAAAGGATTTACCATGCGTCAACGTGATTTTTAAGTCTGGATCGAAAGCCGAAAATAAATTGGTTATCAGCGATTCAAAGCCATTAAAAACCGAAAGCACACACACCAACGCCATAGTTCCCACAGCCACACCACCTGCCGAAATACCCGAAATGATATTGATGGCATTGTGCGATTTTTTAGAAAACAAATACCTGCGAGCTATCCTGAATGAGAAGGACAATCCGCGAAATTTTTCACTAAATGAGGAATCGCTGGTCGACATACAGACTTTAATCGAGTTCAATCACTTCACCTTCTTTCAGAGGTGATGGAGGATCACTTTTCAACAGATTATCAATATTTTCGAGGTAATCCAGTGAATCATCTACATGGAAAAAGAGTTCGGGTACAATGCGCAACTGATGACGAACACGTTTTCCAAGGTCATAACGAATGGCTTTGGTGTCGGCATTTACATGTTCCAGAACGGCGTTAACTTTATCGCTGGGGAAAATGCTTAGGTGTGTGCGAGCAATTCCTAAATCGGGGCTTACTCGAACTGCAGTCACGGTTATCAATGTGCCGTGTAACTGACGGGCATACAACAAAAAGATTTCTCCCAATTCTTTTTGCAACATCCTCGATATTTTTTGTTGTCTGGTTGTTTCCATTGTTTTTTAGTTTAGTTAGTTTTTATATTTTCCACTCAAATCCGTCCTTGGTATCTTTAATTTCAAAGCCAAGTGCAGTCAGTTCATTTCGTATTTTATCGCTGGTTGTCCAGTCTTTGTTCTGTTTGGCTTCAAGACGCATATTCAGCAGCAAATCAATGGCTTTCTTATAAGCTTCGTTTCCGGTTGAGGCTTCGGTTTCTGATTTCAACCCTAAAACATCCTCTATAAATGTCTTGAAAACAGATTTCAATTCTTCTAAATCGGTTGCCGAAATGGTTTCTTTTCCATCGTGAACCAGATTGATAGCACGTAAGGCATCAAACAGATGCGAAATCATAATTGGTGAATTAAAATCATCGTTCATGGCCTCTTCACATTTAGCACGGAGTCCCCCGGTTTCTATACTTGAAGATCCTAAAGCTGAGAGTTTTTGCAAACGTGCATAACCTTCTATTAACCGACTGAAACCTTTTTCTGAAGCCTGAAGTGCTTCGTTGGAAAAGTCGAGCGTGCTGCGGTAATGCGATTGAGCCATAAAAAAACGCACCGTCATAGGTGAATATCCTTTTTCAAGCAGTGGATGTGAACCAGTAAATAGTTCTTTGGGCAAAAATCCGTTTCCTGCACTTTTCGACATTCGTACTCCATTTACAGTGAGCATATTTGTATGCATCCAGTATTTGGCAGGTGCTACGTGATTACAGGCTTGCGATTGTGCAATTTCATTGGTATGATGTGTTGCCTGTAAGTCCATACCACCTCCGTGAATATCGAAAGTATTACCCAGATATTTTGAACTCATTGCCGAACATTCCAGATGCCAACCCGGAAAACCCCAGCCCCATGGCGAAGGCCATTGCATAAGTGTTTCAGGTTTGGCTTTTATCCATAACGCAAAATCCAGCCGTCCTTTTTTCTCATCTTGTCCGCCCAATTCTCGCGTGCCTTCAAGTAAATCTTCTAATTTTCGATTGGTAAGTATGCCATACTGAAAATCCTCATTATATTTTTCAACATCGAAATAAATAGTTCCAGCCTTTTCATACGCATAACCGCTTTCCAAAATTTTCTTTACTATTTCAATTTGCTCTGAAATGTGACCTGTTGCTGTGGGTTCAATGCTTGGTGAAAATGTGTTGAAAATGTTCAGAATTTCATGAAAACCAACCGTGTATTTCTGAACAATTTCCATCGGTTCAAGCTGTTCTAACTTTGCTTTTTTGGCAAACTTATCATCACCTTCATCACGGTCGCCTTCAAGGTGTCCGGCATCAGTTATATTTCTGACATATCGCACTTTATAACCCAGATATAGCAAGTAACGATAAATCAAATCGAATGAAATAAATGTACGGCAGTTCCCTAAATGCACATCGCTGTAAACGGTCGGCCCGCAAACATACATGCCCACTTTGTCTTCGTGAAGCGGAACGAATTGCTCTTTTTTGCGGCTTAATGTATTGTAAATATATAAGTTGTGTTCCATAAGTCTATTGTAGATTTTTGATATACGATTTTAGATTGGGATCTTAATTAATAGCTTATATAGGATTTTTTCTGTTGCGAGCTGGATTAATTTAGAAATCTATAATCATAAATTAAACTATTCCCCGTTGTTTCTTCAAACTTTCGTAAGCCTCATTAATCGAACGGAATTTCTCCGTGGCAGATTTTTTTACCTCTTCACCCAAATCATTTACTTTGTCGGGATGATATTTCATTGCCATGCGGCGGTATGCTTTTTTAATTTCCTCATCAGTGGCAGTTGGTTCAATTTCCAATGATTTATATGCCCAATCGCGATCCACCTGCTTCATGTAAGGTGCTTTCAGCGATTCAAAATCAAGTCGGTCAATTAAAAATATTCCGGCAATACGTTGAATGGCAGCCAATTCCGAAGGATGAATTTCACCATCGGCATACGCAATATCGAATAACAAATGCAACAGTTCCAGTTTAGACGAATAATTCATATACTGGTTCACTTGGGCAGCCACCTGTGTTTCATCGATTGGTTGGTCGAGCAAATTTTTCAATATCTGAAGGGCTTCTAACGCACCTTGCTCACCGAAATTGGCTACTAAGAATTTCTTAGCAACGTCTAATTCAGCTTTCATAATTCGCCCGTCGGCTTTCATAATGCAAGCCATCAATACGAGCAAACTCATTTTGAAATCACCTTCTGTTGTGCGATTAGGACCTAAGGTATTGGTCGAAACATGAACCGAAGAACTGTCGAACATAGAACCAACAGCAAAACCAATCAGTGCACCAATAGGTCCGCCAAAAGCCCAACCCAGTCCGCCACCTATCCATTTTCCAAGACTTGCCATACCAACTTAATTTGAAATGTTTTTAGGGCTACAAAGATACTAAAAATTGTGCCAATAAGCCAATGTGCCAATTCTATAATATTAATTCCAGGTCTGAAAGGGTTGAAAATTATTAGCATATTATGTATTTCAAATTATGATTTATGATTGTAAGACAGTATCTTTGCAATTTATTTTTCTAGTCATATTAAGTTTTTCATGGCCTCACCATTACGATTTTTTGATTTGCGACTTTCGCTGTCTGTTTTCGGATGGTTATTTTTCGCAATATCACTTTGGGCTTTAGAAACTGATAAACCTGATTCCACGAAAATCCATCCCATTCAGGAGGTTACAGTTACTGAAAAATACCTCAATTCGGAAGTTCGCTCTACAGCACCACTTCAGATTCTTTCGGCGAAAAACATCGAACAACTGAATGTGCTTCAGGTCTCGGATGCGGTGAAATATTTTTCGGGTGTAACGGTGAAAGATTATGGCGGAATAGGTGGTTTGAAAACGGTTTCGGTGCGAAGTTTGGGTGGAAATCATACAGCGGTTAATTATGATGGTATCACCTTAACCGACTGTCAGACAGGTCAAATTGACCTTGGAAGATTCTCGCTCGAAAACGTGGATTTGCTTTCACTCAGCAGCGGACAAAGCGATAATATCTTTCAACCGGCCAGGCTTTTTGCATCGGCTTCAGTACTGAATATCAAAACACTAACTCCAAAATTTGCAGGCCAGAAGAATATAAACGGCAAAATTTCCCTGAAATCCGGTTCATTTGGCTTACTTAATCCGGCTTTGTTGCTGGAAGGTAAAATCAATAAGAAATTCTCGGCAACTTTCGGTGCAGAATTGCTTTCGGCCGATGGAAAATATCCGTATACACTTCAAAATGGCTCCATTGTTTCAACCGAAATTCGCCAAAATACAGATGTTCAAAATCTTCGTTTGGAAGGAACCTTGTATGCTAATTTTTCTGAGAATGAAACAGGATATTTAAAAGGATATTTCTACCAGTCTGAGCGAGGACTACCCGGACCAACCATTTTGTATAATGCTGAAAGCTCCTCAAAACAACGAATTTGGGATAATACATTTTTTACACAAGCGCATTACGAAAAGGCGTTTTCCCGAAAATGGATATTTCAAACCAACGCCAAATTCAACAGCGGTTACCTGCATTATTTAGATCCAACTTATCAAAATTCGGAAGGAAAATTAGAAAACAGTTATCTTCAAACTGAATATTATGGTTCGGCTACTGTTCTTTTCAGAGCATTTGAAAATTTGTCCTTTTCAGCTTCTTCCGATGCTGCAATTTCCGCTTTATCAGCAGATATTGCTAATTTTTCGTACCCTACCCGTTATTCATGGCTTTCGGCTATGGCAGCAAAATATGTAACTAATCAGGTTTTGGCAACAGCCAGCTTGCTTTCAACCGTTGTAATTGAAACTACGAAAAATAACAATACAATTAATAACTCCCCGCAATTATCGCCATATATTAGTTTGTCAATCAGGCCATTTGAGCATGAAGATTTTCGTGTTCGGGTGTTTTACAAGAATATTTTCCGCTTGCCATCATTCAACGATATGTATTATTCACAGGTAGGAAACCGGAATTTAAAACCGGAGAAAACAAATCAGTTTAATTTGGGCTTAACTTATTCCAAATCAATCGAAAAATGGCTTCCATTACTTTCGGTTACAGCCGATATTTATCATAATGATGTGATTGACAAAATTGTAGCCTATCCAAATAAGGATACTTTTTTTTGGACGATTCTGAATTATGGAAAAGTGGCTATTGACGGAATAGACCTAACTGCCGAAACAACTTTTCAGCCATGGAAGAATATCGGAATTATTGTTGGAACTAATTACAGCTACCTGCGGGCATTGATTGTAACCGACCCCACAGCACGTGATTACAACAATCAGATTCCCTATACGCCGCGTGTTTCCGGTTCCGAAAAAATTGGAGTAGAAACTCCGTGGATAAACGTTTCCTATTCGCTTTTATGGTCGGGGAAACGTTATGCTGTAAACCAAAACTTTGCCGAAAACCGACTATCAGCTTATTTTGACCACAGCATTTCAGTCAACAGAGATTTTAAAATGAAACATTATTTAATTCATGCCAATGTGGAAGTGCTTAATTTGCTGGATTCTAACTACGAAATTGTTCGATGGTTTCCAATGCCGGGACGTTCATTCAGGGCAACAGTTTCTTTGAAATTTTAAAGCTAACTACAACTAAAAAAGCGTTGTTTCATTTATTTTGAAACAACGCTTTTTAAATAAATCAACACCGTTTTATTGTTTATCGATAATTTCAAGTGTGTCTTTTGCAATCATAAATTCTTCGTCGGTAGGAATCACCACTACTTTCACTTTTGAATTTGGTGTGCTAATAAGAATTTCCTGACCGCGTGTTTTATTCAACTCTGTATCTATTTCCACTCCCATATATCGCAGGCTTTCGCACACTTTTTGGCGTGTTCCGGTTTGATTTTCGCCAACACCGCCAGTAAATACCAACACATCAATACCATTTAAAGCGGCTGTGTATGAACCTATATATTTTTTTATCCTATACTCATACATGTCCAATGCCAGTCGGGCGCGTTCATTACCATCTTTAATGGCGTTTTCGATATCGCGCATATCCGATGAAATTCCGGAGACTCCCAATACACCACTGTGTTTATTGAATAAGGTAGAAACATAAGCCGCTCCAATCATCTCCTTTTCCATCAGGAATGTAACCACTCCCAAATCAATATCGCCCGAACGCGTACCCATCATTAATCCTTCAACCGGAGTAAAGCCCATTGAAGTATCAACTGATTTTCCGTTTTCGATGGCACAAACCGAAGCCCCGTTGCCAATATGAGCAGTAATCATTTTTGTATTCCGGTAATCCATACCTAAAAAGTCACAGGCACGTTTTGATACATAACGGTGGCTGGTTCCGTGAAAACCATAACGACGAATACCATATTTAGTATAAAGTGAATATGGAATTCCATACATATAGGCATAATCCGGCATGGTTTGATGAAATGCAGTATCGAAAACTGCTACTTGAGGAACTTCGGGCAATAGCTCGTTGATAGCATATATACCAGCAAGATTAGGTGGATTGTGCAAGGGAGCAATATCAATACATTCCACTATTTTCTGAATCACTTCTTCGGTAATTAAAACGCTGGAATTAAATTTTTCACCACCATGAACTACCCGATGACCTACCGCATTAATTTCTTCCAACGATTTAATAGCTCCGTGTTTTTCGCTTGTCAAAACACCCAAAATATATTCAATAGCAAGCTGATGTTCAAGTATTTCACCTTTTAGAATCACTTTCTGACCATCGCGCCGAACATGTTTCAAAAAAGAGCCTTTCATTCCGATTTTTTCAACACCACCGGCACCTAGTTCTTCGTTGCTTACCATGTCCAGCAACTTATATTTTACGGAAGAACTTCCACAATTTAATACTAATATATTCATTATTTAGTTCCTCCTATTTAATAATATTACCAAAATCATCGTAGGTATAAAATCCTCTGTTTGTGCTTACTCCAAAGTGTTTTGCACGGAAAAGTCGTAACAGAACAGGTGAAGGTTTGTATTTCAGGCTACCGTATTCATCCCATAGATTTTCAAGCAGGCGAACGATTTTTTCAATTCCCATTTGGTCGGCAGTTCGGAAAACTCCCTGACGGTGACCGAAACCAACCGTCAATACTTTATCAATATCTTCTACACTCGAAATTCCTTCCAGCAGGATTCCGCATGCCTCGTTTAATTGTATAAGAAACATACGAACACTTACCAAGCCGGAAGATTCCATTACCGGAATAAAATCGTGTTTTATCAGTTTGGCAAATTTGCATACCTTGTCATAAGTTTCTGTAGTAGTATTCAGCCCCGGAACGATTTCAATAATTTGTGAATCAGGAACATTAGAGAGAAAATGCAAGCCGATACAACGTTCGGGATGTTCAAGTTCCGAAGCTAAATCGGTAACAATAACAGTCGTAACGTTAGATGCAATAATTGCATTTACCGACAAGACCCTTTCCAGTTCTTTAAAAACCTCTTTTCGTTGAACAATGCGTCTTTCACCGGTATTGTCGTGGTATCGTATAGCTTCAATCACAAAGTCGCAGCCGCTGAAATCTTCGTAAACTGTTGTTCCATTTATACGACCCAAAATTGCTTTTTTCTCGTTATCAGTCAACCCCCAGTTTGAGATTTTTTTGTCCAGTTTTTCTTCAATCCGAGCGTAAGCATTTTTAATGCCTTCTTCATTCGGTTCCAGAAAAACAACTTCCATACCATTCAAAGCTGCCGTTGTGGCAATTACGCTGCCTTCTTTTCCGCAACCCACCACACCGATACGCGAAAACAAGGTCCGCTTCCGGTTACGCTTGCTAAGTCCGTAACGTTCAATCGCTTCAATAATTTCTTCTGCCATGTTTTTATATTTAGAGGTAAGCAGTAAGCAGTAAGCAATAAGTAATGGGGCGAATATCTTGCCGTTTACCGCTTGCCGTTTGCCGCTGTATATTATTTCATTGCCTGATTTGCTGTAATTGTAATCATTTTCACGATATCATCGACCGAACAACCGCGCGAAAGATCATTTATTGGAGCAGCCATTCCTTGCAAAATCGGACCTACTGCCTGTGCGCCGGAGAATCGTTCCACCATTTTATACCCGATATTTCCGGCTTGTAATTCGGGGAAAACCAATACATTAGCATGTCCTGCAATTTTACTTCCGGGAGCTTTACTTTGACCGATGGCAGGAACCAATGCTGCATCAGCCTGTAGTTCTCCGTCAATCATCAGTTCTGGTACCATTTCTTT
>CAIKVR010000409.1 GCA_903830915.1 uncultured Bacteroidales bacterium | reverse complement strand
CATAACCTGTTGCAGCACCATTTGAGTAAGCACTCGACACAAATCCAAAAAAAACAATAATAAGCAATAATAATCGAAAGCACTGTTGTGTTACAGCATTAGAGAAACTAAGTAAATTCCCTTTTTTCATATTCTTTAAATTTAAACGTTAGAAAATAATAAATGATTGATGCACAAATTTATATACAATACGAACTATATAACACTTTGTTATTGAAATATTTAAACAAAATCGACGCAAACGTTTGCACTTAATAGCAGAACTAAATACATGATAATGAAAAAATTAGAAACAACAATTCAATGTCGTTTAGAGAAAGAATAGAAAATTTCAGGACAATACAGTTTGGCACATTCTTCTTTACTCCCCGGAATTTATCCCTTTTGTACGGGATGGGGGCAGTTACCAGCACTATACGACATAAAAAAAGCCCTCATAAAAAGGGCTCGATTTTATACCATTATACTCACGTTGATTATAGTATAACCAACAATCCATAACCTATCCTCAGACAGAATTTATCCTAAATTAGCTTTAAAAGGATCGTTATTGAAATATTCCGGAGTCATTGAATTATGAGTTTCTCCCGGTCCTTCTGGAGCAGCAGATTCAAGTTGTAACGAAATTTGATTATCCAACTTTATCATTTTAATCATTGGAGAAGCGTAGATACGTTTTTCAGTGCTTTCAGTGTTGGTTTTCATATAGTTATATTAAAATTATTACACAATTTATTTTTATCTCTTTCACTTTAATTTATCAGTCCTTAAAAAAAATCTTATAAACTGAAATACGGCACAAAATTAATAAAATAATTGTAATCACACTATTTTTGTGGCATTTTTTTCAAAAATTCATACATTTAACATCATAACCCTTTTTTATTTAATAAAAGCATCCATCAATGACATTTATTCAATATAAATATCAATGTAGGATGCTTTGAAAAATCTGATATCACCAACTAACTTTTGTTAGCCGATGTACAACAAATCAGGATTATCCCAGATTGCCTTTAAACGGATCGTTACTCAAATACTCAGGAGTTTGTAAATATGTTTCTCCCGGTGCTTTAGGTGGTGTGGATTCTAACTGTAAGGCTATTTCATTGTCTAATTCGATACGCTCTACCTGAGGAGCGTTGTACTGCTTTTGTGTGTTTTCAGTCATGATTTCAAGTTTAAATTTAATTTGAAAATGCAAATATATTGTTTTTTTCAATACACTTGCATTTTCTGTGAATAATTATGTTATTTAACTATTAATTTCTTTGTTATATTCTTACCTGTATTACTTACTGTTACCATATATACTCCGGGAACAAATCTTGAACTCAATACCTTAGTAGTTGAAGTGAGCGATTCTGATACTAATTTCTGACCTACTTCATTGTAAACAGCAACCATAGTTCCAGCATTTGCAACTCCGTTAATCAGTATCTGACCGTCCGCATTGGTCGATAACCAAACATTTCCAACATAGTCCGAATTTATACCTGTTGCTACCGATGGTGCTTTGAAGACCAACGTAAAGCGACTTGTATTTGTTGTTGCTTCAGAAGTAAATGAATAACTGGTGGTTCCGTCGCTCAAATCGGTGGTTACCGGATTATTCTTATCCAGGTAATCTTTGATAACAACTCTTACTCCCGATTCAAAATTACTGAATTGTGAAGCTTTCAGACTATATGTTCCGGCAGTTACCGTGCTGAATCCAAGATTCATTTCAGTATCATAAGGAATTGTATTCAAACCATTAATGGCTAATTGTTCATTTCCGGCAACCGTATAAATCTCGGCAATGGAAGCAGTATTATTGAACATTTTTGGTGAATCGTAATTATCAAAGCTATTGGATGCTCCCGGATTTGAATAAATAACTGCCTCATCCGTATTTGTTCCGTTAGAAACCTGCAAACGCAATACTGACTTAGTTACAGTTGACTTAGACTTAAATATACCATCATTTACAACAGATAATCGATTATCCTGACTACCCTTATGAGAACGCATGGTATTATTTACCGTTAATGTAGCTTGTGAAGCTCCCTGAACACGAACCCAGAACGACTGCATAGGTGGAATATGATTGTTTACATAAGCACCATTATTACCTGTTCCTATCTGACCATCTGAGTTGTAGGTATCAAATACATAACTGGTTTTTCCTGTTTTTGGATCTATAATATTGTTTTTTGAACGATACCAAATACTGGTCAACAAGTTTGTTTTACTTACCTGATCCCAATCTAAGTACGATGGATATGGATTACCAACTAAATTAAATCCTTCCTTAGTCTGACCGGTTGTGCGACGAAGCGTAATTGATTTCTCACCTGTATTCAACGGGCCACTGAACGTAACTGCACCTTCGGTTTCCACATTGGTTACATAACCTTTCAACACATTGAATGTACTGTCCGAATTAGTTATTTGAATCCATGGTAATGTACTTCCCAAAGATTCTTTATACCAATACAATGGATATGTAACACTGGCTGAAACCACACTACTTGGTGCTGCCGCTACCGGACTACTAATATACCAGTTACGACCGGTTGTTAAGTATTGTTCAACGTGAGTAGTTGTAGCATTCAATGTTCCTCCGTTATCAACAAGGGTAGCTGTACCTGAAGCACTACTCTGAAGAGTAAGAGTACCTACATTTAAAGTTTTACCTGACCCAAGGCTTACCTGACCATTCGGATTTACCACAATACTGTTGTAAGTTTTTGTTGCATCTAAATTTAATGTTCCAGTACCGGATACTATTACATTACAAGTAGGACAATCTGATAAATCAGTTGCATTGACGCTACTTGAAATATATTCATTAATTTTTCCACCAATAGCTAAACCATTAGATCCTGAAGATGCTGAATAAAATCCCCATCCACCGGATGTTGTTTGACCGCTGGCATAATAACGCAAGGTTATTGTTGTACCCGGTAATACATTTTGAAGTGCAGTTACTGTAGATAAATCAACCTGAGTCAATGAAAGTGAAGTAGATTGAACTGGAGAACCTATCAATGTAAAATCATTTCCATTTAAGCTGTATGCAAACTGAGAAGTTACACCCGGACTTGCATAAAAACCTGAAGTACCTGCAAAGTTGGCATCAATTGTTGAAAGTGATACACTTTTTCCAGTTTTTGGAGCTAAAGTTACTTGGAAATAATCTGTATTTGATGTTGAAATACTATTATCTTGGAATCCTGTTGTTCTAAAGCTATTACCAGCATTACTCCATCCAGCAGTACCACCACGAGTAATTTCGCTAGCATTGGTTGTAGAAACTAAATCAGTAGAGAATGTGGTTGCTGCCAAACTAGCTAAACTGGTACTTCCAACACCTGTGAAATCCCATGCTGCAACAGGAACGGCAGTTACAACTAAGGTACGGATTACATTGGTAGCAGCTGAATGATTTACATCACCTGCTTGTGAGGCAGTAATATCGGTACTTCCTATTCCTACAATTGTTACTGTATTCCCTGAAACAGTTGCTACTGATTCATTTGAACTTGCATAGCTTATAGCTAAACCTGAACTTGCATTCTGAGTTAAAGTAAAGGGTGCAGCACCAACTATTTTAGTTGTTATTGCTCCAAAACTTATAGTTTGTGTTGCCTGTGTAATATTGGCAGTTAAACCTGTTGGTTGTGTCAAGGTATATTTTGCAGCATCTGCACTACCCAAGGTACTGGTTGAAGTTACAGCTTTACCGTCAGCTACATTTGCATCGGCATACGTTCCACTTAAGCTTAGTGACACCACATCTGCGCCAATACGACTCGATAGAGTACCTGTGATAGTTGCCGTTGTATTTCCATCATAAACTTTACCTGTGGCAGCTGCAGCATCAATAGTCAATGCTTTTTTGTCCACTGTCAATGACTGACTTGCCTGTGGTGCTGCATTATAACTACTGTTTCCAGCCTGATTAGCATAGATTGTACAATTTCCCGGAGCAATTACAGTGATAGTTGTACCATTCGTTCCGCTACAGGTTGCAATAGCTGAATTTGAACTTGTAAACACTACCGGATTACCTGAGCCACCACCAGTAGCAGAAATGGTATATGGAGCATCACCATAGGTTGGATTACTCAATGTACCAAAACTAATGGTTTGTGAAGGCAACTCATGGTAAGCAAAAGCAGAACCAATACTTGTTGTTCCATCAGCCAGTTTTACCTGTAAGCTGATTCCATCAGTTGCATCAATAGTTGCAGGTAAAGTAGCATCAAAAGTAGCCACACCGCTACCATTAGTTGTTGCAGTTATGGAGTTAGTGGCTGTAGTCGTAATAGCACTACCATCTATGGTATAACTTTCATTAGTTGTTGCAATTACATTTGCAATTGTAGCAGCATATTTGAATGTGTAACCCGAAACTAAATTATTATACTGGTCTTTTGCTGTACAAGTTACAGTACGAGTAGCACTTGGTGCTAATACAGCACTAATAGTGGCAGTAGAATTACTTGTAGGTGCACCAGCATTGATAGCTTGCGTTAATGGAGTTGTATCTGAATATCCAGTAGCTACTACTGTTATTGATTTAGAACCAGAAGTAGTAAGCAACACATTATGACCAGATGGCTTCAATTGTATATTACCAGCTGTGATTACATAATCGGTAGTTGCAGTCAATGCTGTTGAACCAATTTTCACTGCTGTAATTTTTCCTCTCCATGTTGCATTGTCGGTGAATGTAATATCTATATTATTATCAACTGTATTTGCAGAAGCATCGGCAGTGAGATCTGGAGGAGTTGCTGGAACACCTACTACACCATTAATAATTAAATCATTTCCGGCTGTAGCAGTAGGATCATAAATATACCATGTTCCGGTAGTAGCCGTTGCACCGTAATTCACAATTCTAAAGGTGACAACCGTTCCTGCTGATATATTTTGAAGATTTGAAATCCCTGATAAATTTATTGCTGTTTGTGCAGAAGTTGTAGCTGTACCATCAACACCCCAAACAATTGGGCTTCCAATATCAACAAATGAACCTGAATTTATCTGATATTGCCACAAAGTAGTTGTTGCACCAGTTTTTGATTTTTTAATATTGTATGCAGAAATTGAGGTGAGTGAAACCAAATTTCCTGAATTTGGACTAATTGAGAATGTTGCATATTGATTTGCTGTTATTGCATCTGTTGAAGTAGTACTCGTCCAAGTAGTGGCTCCCCAAGAGCTACTCGCTGCAGTACCAGATGTGCCAAGGCCACTACCTCTTGTCAAGCCTCCAACAGTGAAATTCGAATTAGAAGATGATGCTGCCATTGGAGAGGAACCATAACCTGATAGACCATTAAAATCCCAACCTGCAATTACAGTTGGTGCAGCTGTAACCGTAATAGTACCATCTGCAGGTGTGAAGCTATAGTTTGCTGCTATCAAACTTGTTACTACAGGAGTTATGGTTACACCTGATGTTCCGGCAGCGGTAGCAATTGTATAGGTAGTAGTATAGGTCGCAGAACCAGTTATTACTGTAGCAGCATTTTCACTGTTCACAAAACCGGTTGCTGTATACGAACCTGCACTGGTTACTGTAGCAACAGCTGTTCCATTTGGTACAGATTGATTACCAGCTGTAATTGTCAGTGCTACTTTGGTAATATCAGCTGATAAGGTTGGTTGAGTAACTGTATAGTTAGCTGAAGGAGCTGTGTAGCCTCCACCACCAATAGTTATAGATTTTGAATTTACAGCCGTTGCATCTACAAAACTAAAGGTAGGTGAACCTGTTACTGTAAATGTTTCTCCATTTTGCAAACCAACGTAAGCAGGAGTTCCTGCAATTGTTGCTGTTGTTCCACCATTATAAGGTCTGCTTACACCACTAACCCCCGTGATTGTTAAAGTAGCTGTAGTAATATTACCCGTTAATGTAGGTTGGGTTAATGTATAATTTCCGGCATCAGCACCACCTAAGCTTAAAGAAGGAGTTACTGAAATTCCGTTTGCAACATTCACATCAGCAAAAGTACCACCACCGCTTACAGTTACTGCATCGGGCGCAATAATACCTACTAATGTTGCTCCGGTTATAGTTGCCGGATTTGTGCCGGTATAAGTTTTAGTAGTTACGCTTGCACCACTTACTGTTAGTGCTTTGGCAGTAATATCAGCAGTTAATCCCGTTGGTTGAGTCAATGTGTATTTAGCTGCATCAGCACCTCCCAATGTGGAAGTTGAAGTTACAGCAATACCAGTTCCAATTCCGGTTTGAGCAAAAGTACCTGTTCCGTTTAATGTTACCACATCACCTCCTACTTTCCCACTCAATGTTCCGGTAATTACTGCCGCATTGGTTCTGTTGTATTCTTTGGAGGTAGCAGCTGCACTGGTCACAGTTAATGGTTTGGCATTTATAGTATAATCCAGGGTGGCAGTACCTGTACCACCAACATTGGTTGCGCCAATGGTTACGTGGAATAATCCAACAACTGTTGAAGTTCCTGTAATATCTCCGGTAGAAGTATCAACACTTAATCCACTTGGTAATCCCGTAGCAGAATAAGATGTTGGTGTACCTGAAGCAGTGATAGTGTAAGTTGAAGCTGCAATGCCATAAGTGGCAGAAGCGGTTAATGTACTTGATATTACAGGTACAGGTGTAGAAGTAATACTAAATGCTAATGGAGAAGAATCTGCACCATTATAATTACTATTAGCAGCCACTGTAGCTATTACCTGATAAGTTCCAACTTCGGTTGGAGGGGTTGAACTTGCTGTGTAAGTTGTAACGCCCGTCCCGGAATAGCTATAAGTAACTGCCCCATCAGAACCTGATTTTGTTGAAGTACTTGGTCCATGTGTTGAACCGTCATATAAAAAGTTTGTCGACCCGGTTGCTGTTATAGATGAACTGGCTTTTACAATTGAGAAAGCGGTTGCAGATGAACTTGCAGAACCATAGTTTCCATTTGCACCTACTGTAACAGTTACTGTATAGCTACCGGCATTGGTTGGTGCAGTTGAACTTGGACCATAAGATGTTCCTCCTACATTTACATAACTATAAGTATAGCTTGAACCAGTTCCTGTGTTAGTTGCAGCATTTGGTCCTTGTGCGCTACCGGTATAAGTATAAGTTCCGACTGTTGGTGTAACTGTAGGAGTAGCTACTCCGATAGTAAATGGCAAAGCTGCTGAAGTAGCTGCATTATAATTAGCATCAGTTGGTAATGTTGCAATAACTTGATATGTTCCAACATTAGTTGGTGCAGTTGCACTAGCTGAATAAACTGTAGGAGTTACCCCAGAATAGCTATAAGTTACAGTGCTCGTAGAACCAGTAAAAGTATTAGAAGCAGGACCTTGAGCCGAGCCAGTATAAGTATAGCTGGTAGTACCCGTTGCTGTAACAGTTGAACTGCCTTTACTGATAGTAAAACTCAAAGTGGCAGCAGTACTTGCACCCGACCCATTTGAAGCAGTAACAGTAACAGATGGTGATCCAGCTGCAGTAGGTGTACCAGTTATTGCACCACTACCTGTATTTAAACTTAAACCAGCAGGTAATGTACCACTTGCTAAAGCGTAACTTGTTGGTGTATTAGTTGCAGAAATATTATAAGTAAAAGATGTGCCAACAGTACCTGAAGGAGATGCTGGGGTTACAACGGGTGAAACCGTCCAGTTAAGAGTTACATCATCAATCGCGAGACCATGATCAGAACCTGTGTGATCTGGATCTTCCCATTTCAACATAATATAATCATTATTAGCCAAAGTTAATCCAGATAATGAAACGTTTGTTGCAGTGACTCTATTTGCAATTGCATTGCCATCTAATGATGCTGCTGTTGTAGTATTTATTGGGCTGCTTAATGTTAACCCTGTAACTTGTGTCCATCCCGAATTAGAGTTAACATTTAACGAAGTTATTGCTGATGAACTTGTTTTATAATAGAAAGTAATATCTTGCGCAGCTGTAACACCACTTTTTCGCCATTCCTCTAAAGTGTAAGTAACTTTAATATCAGTCACTGTTGTTCCAGATGTATTTCTTAGCAAAACACCATGAGCAAAACTTCCCGCAGCAGCATTACTAGATCCAATTGTTCCTAATGCCCTATCTGAGTTGGAAGTCGAACCATAACTATAAAGACCACCTGCTGTCCCAGAACCGGCATCAACAATATAAGTCGTTCCATTTCCAGTTCTTTGTGAGTACCAGTTAGAAATTGTGGAATTATCTGTCCATGTTGGAGTTGCTGAAGTAGTGCTTGAAAGCGTATTAAAATTCTGACTATAATTACCAGTCGCAGATATAGACACTTGTCCCCAACTCTTCCCACTTACCAGCAGAACCAAAAGCAGAATACTTAAAAACTTAAAACCCGAAGAAAATTTGTTTCGCTTGGAAACACATGTTGTTGTTGAAAACGTTGTTGAATTGCTCATAAAACAATGGATTTGAATGTGAATATTAAACCAGTACCTAAAAATACAAATTAGTATAAAAAATATGCTTTTGCTATCAAAATAGTTCTTAAAATATCAAAATCGTCCAAAAATAGCAAATAGGTTTCAATAAAAAAAATTACTAATGGTTAATACTTAATCAGTTCAAAGTTAAATATTCCGATTTTACGAATAAATATACGGCAATACACTGATAAAATAAGGGTTTTCGCAGAAAGATTTAAACGGGTTAAATAATTGTAGGTATTACAATTGTGTGTAGATTTAGAAAGAAGAAACCCCTCCGCTACGCTCGTCCCCTTTGCAAAAGGGGACATCTGCTAAGTGCTAATATTTTTACATTTAATCAGTATTTGTCTAATCACATGTATATTTCTCAAAATTTAATGTAAGAGGAGATGGAAATAGGAATAATGAATTTGCAAAAGGGGACATCTGCTAAGTGTGAAGTTTTATAAATTTAATCAGCAGTTTGTATAAATACAATCATTCAAAATTATCAAAAAAAATTCAATGCGCAAAACTACGCACTTGGATGATGTCCCCTTAAATTAAGGGGACGAGCGAAGCGGAGGGGTTGTGGGAAGTATCCGCCAGCTGGCGGGGGTAGGGTTTCTTATATTTCTACTTGCTGGCGAAATCAAGCATCCCACGCTGCCGCACGATTTTATCGTGTGGCATAATTATTTTTTCTTCTTTGTTAGCACCACGCGATAAAATCGAGCTGTAGCGGGGATATAGTGGCGGTTTAAAAATAATATAGACTGATTTTGAGCATACGCTTATTCTTTATAAATAGTAAAGTTTATATAAGTTAGATGGCAATCAATAACATTTTGTTAAACACAAAGAACGCTAAGTTGCTAAGCCGCTAAGAAAAACTGCTAAGTTTTTCTCTTTGCGTACTTTGCGGATACTTGATTATACAACAAATGGCATATTTAACTTTGTGTACTTTGCGTTTATCTTTAGATTTTTTAAAAGTGTAGTAACTTATATAATGACTAGTATTTGCAAGAAAACGCCAATCTCTGCGTTGCACTCACAGCAAAAACTACTCATTTACGCCAGTAAACTCCGTGTTTTTGCTGTTTCGTGCGCCTTGACCTTGACGCTTTCTTATCAAACACCGAGTTTTTTTTCAAGAACTTAATAATACTTTTACGAGCAAATTCACGCACTTGGATGCCCCCCTCTTTCGCAAACATAACACATTTGGGCTATATTTACCGGGTAAAAGTCCCCTATCGCATCGAATCAAGGGATTTTTACCGGGGAAAAGTCCTCTATCGCATCGATGCAAGGGATATTTACCGGGGAAAAGTCCCCTATCGCATAGAATCAAGGGATATTTACCGGGGAAAAGTCCTCTATCGCATAGCATCGAGGGATTTTTACCGGGTAAAAGTCCTCTATCGTATAGCATCTAGGGATATTTACCGGAGAAAAGTCCCTTATCGTATAGCATCATGACGTCATCGGTTGTTGAGCGAACTCCAACAAAAAAAAGAGCTGCACAATAGGTTGTGCAACTCTTTTCTTCTTCACTTATTCCCCTTTAGGGTTAGGGGTCTTTATTTCACCGGCTCAATACCGAAAGTAAATCCGCCTTTTACGCGTTCAATCAGTTCGGGCAGAATGTCGGTATATTCGCCCACGATACCGAAATCGGCAAAGTGGAAAATAGAGGCTTTCGGGTTATGGTCGATAGCCACGATTTTTTCGGATTCTTTCATTCCGGCAATGTGCTGAATAGCTCCCGAGATACCTACGCCCACGTATACTTTCGGACGTACGGTTTTACCGGTTTGTCCT